>NZ_JBHWZH010000034.1:0-50175 GCF_042728285.1 Streptomyces sp. NPDC060194
GGGGTTCCCCGCGCCGACCGACCGGCGCGGGGAACCGGCAACCGCCGTCAGTCCAGGTGCGGTTCCGGCACGCGCAGGGTCAGGATCGCCATGTCGTCGGAGGGGGCGTCGCTGGCGAAGCGTTCGACGGCGCGCATGATGCGGGCCGCGACCGCCCCTGCCGTCAGGCCCGTGCAGGTGGCGAGGACGTCCGCGAGCCCGTCGTCGCCGAGCATGCGGGTGCCCTCACGCCGTTCGGTGATGCCGTCGGTGACGCACAGCAGCACGTCCCCGTGGTCGAGCGTGTACGTCTCCTCGTACAGCTCCAGGTCGTCCATCACGCCGAGCAGGGGCTGGGGTTCGGCGGCGGGGACGACGGTGCCGTCCGGGCGCAGGCGCAGGGGGAGCGGGTGGCCGGCGCAGACGACCTTGAGGACGGCGCTGCCGTCCTCCTGCGGCCACAGCTCGCCGTAGAGGAGGGTGAGGAAGCGGCTGCGGGCGCCCTCGTCGAGGATCGCGGCGTTGAGGCGTTCGAGGACGGCGGGGCCGCTGAAGCCCTCGCGGGCGAGCAGCCGCAGGGCGTGGCGGGCGAGACCGGTGACGGCCGCGGCCTCGGGGCCGGTGCCGCAGACGTCGCCGATGGCGAAGCCGTAGGCGCCGTCGCGGATGGGGAAGAGGTCGTAGAAGTCGCCGCCGACCTCGTTGCCCTCGCCGGCGGCGCGGTAGATGACCTCGACCTCGACGTTCGGGACGACCGGCAGCTCCGGGGGGAGGAGGCTGCGCTGGAGGGACTGGCTGATCGCGACGCGCTCGGAGTACAGGCGGGAGTTGTCCAGCGCGAGGGCGGCCCGGCGTGAGAGGTCCTCGGCGAGCTCCAGGATCTCCTGGCGGAAGTGGTCGTCGGACGGCTTGCCCAGGGTGAGCATGCCGATGACGCGGTTGCGGGCGACCAGCGGCAGGACGACCGTCTCGCCGGCCACCGCCGCGGAGGTGGCGAGCGTGGCGCCGATGCCGTTGCCCAGGTGCGGGGTGTCGGAGCGGCCGAGGCTGTGGATGGAGGCGCGCAGGGCGGCCTGGTGGGCGGCCTCGGCGGGCGCGCTCCAGGGGCGGGCGCCGGGGGTGGGGACGGGGTCGGGCGGGCTGATCTTGGAGAGCAGCGCCTTGAGGCCGTCGATGCGCTCCTCGTCCTCGTGCAGGACGTAGGAGAGGTAGGGGGCCGAGGTCTGGTCGGCGATGGTGTAGACGGCGCACCAGGTGGCGAGGGTGGGGACGGTCATCTGCGCCATGAGGGCGAGGGTCTGGTCGCGGTCCAGGGTGCCGGCGAGGAGGTCGGAGGCCTCGACGAGGAAGGAGAGCGAGCCGCGGCGCAGCCGCTCCAGCTCACCGAGGCGGGCCGACTCGACGGCGAGCGCGATGCGGTCGGCGGCGAACTGCAGCCGCAGCGCCTCCTCGTTGGAGTATCGGCCGGCGGCCTCCGCCGCGACGCCGAGCGAGCCGGTGAGTCGGCCCTCGACCTTGAGTGGGACGGTGACGACCGACCGCATGCCCGTGCCGGCGAGCAGGGGGACGGCGCCGGGGACCGCGGCCAGGTCGTCGTGGACGGCGGGCATGCGGGCCGAGCCGTAGCGGCCGGAGCCGGCCTCGACGGGGACGCGCGCGAACCGCTGGCGGGCCGAGGGCAGCCCGGTGGAGGCGCGGACCTCCAGCTCGGTCTCGTCGTCGGTGGCGAGCAGCAGGAAGGCGGCGTCGCCGTCGAGCATGTCGCGGGAGCGCTCGACGGTGCGCTGGAGCAGGCCGTCGAGGTCGTCGGGGGCGGGGGAGCCGATGAACGTCTCGAACGGGTCGCTGGTGCGGCTCTCGGCCAGCGAGGAGGAGTCGGTGGACGCGCCGCGCAGAGGTGTCTGCAGGACGGCCCGGTCCTCGTCGCGGACCAGCAGGCAGACGGTGGACGGCGCGCCGTCGCTGTCGCGGACGCGCAGGTGGGAGGCGTAGACGGGCAGGACGCGGCCGTCGGCGGCGCGGAAGCCGTAGCTGCCCTCCCAGCGGGAGAGGCCGAGGGCCTCGGCGACGCCGGTGCCGGTGCCGGGGGTGTGCGGCCAGGCGACGAAGTCGGTGAGGAGCTTGCCGGTGATCTGTTCGGCGGGGTGGCCGAAGACGTGCTCGGCGTCCTCGTTCCACGAGGTGACGGCACCGGCCGCGTCGGTCTGCACGACGGCGACCCGGACCCGTCCGTCGGCGGCGGGGAGCAGGCCGACGGGGAGGGCGGGCCCGGCGGAGCGGGTCCCGACGGGGCGCTCGGGCAGTTCGAGCTGGAACCAGACCTGCTTGTGGGTGGGGGTGTACTCGACGCCCCAGCGGGCGGCCAGGGCCGCGCAGAGCAGCAGGCCGCGGCCGCCCTCCTGGTCGGGGCTGCGCTCCTCGACGCCGGAGAGCAGGGGCACCTCGCGCTCGGGGTAGTGGTCGGCGACCTCGACCCGTACGCCGTCCTCGGAGCGCAGGCACAGGACCTGGGCCTCGGTGCCGGCGTGGACGACGGCGTTGGTGACCAGCTCGCTGGTGAGGACGACGGCGTCGTCGACGATGTCGGAGAAGCCCCAGCCGTGGAGGGTGTCGCGGACGAAGCCGCGGGCGGACGCGACCGAGCGGCCGACCGGTTCGAAGGTTGCGGCCGCGCGGGCGGTGATCACAGAACTCCTCATGTTCGAACGCGCCTCTGCCCCGAGATCCGCCATCGTGCGGCCGCCCCTCCGTGCCCCGTGTGTGTCACCGTGCGGTGTGGATTCGCGCGCCGTCGACCGGGCCGGGCGGGCCGGACGGTTGGACAGCCGGATGCCAGGTTACTTACCTTCGCGGTCCGGGCCGATGCCGGTCTTCCGTGTTTCCGTCCCTACGGGGCGGGGACGGTATGCGAAGCTGCCGAACTGTTATGGCCAGGTTCGGCCGTGGTGAAACACTGGGCAGGCTTCAAGGGAAGCCCCCCTGGGCATTGAGGTCGACCCCTGCGGGAGGGACACGTGGAGTCTGGCGGATCGGCGCGAGGCACGGGCACGCGCGCGAAGAGCAGTCCGCCGCGACCTCGCCGGCGGCGCGGGACCACCGAGGTGGACACGGCCGCGCTCGACCGGCTGCTCACCGCGCTCGTGGCCATGCGGGACGGCAACTTCCGGCGGCGGCTGACCGTCTCCGGCGACGGTGTCATGCCGGAGATCGCGGCCGTCTTCAACGAGGTCGCGGACCGCAAGCTGCATCTGACGGGCGAGCTGCAGCGGGTGCGGCGGATGGTCGGCCGCGAGGGGAAGCTCGCGGAGCGCCTGGAGACGGGCGTCAGCGAGGGCGACTGGGCCGACGCGATCGACGCGGCGAACGCGCTGGTCGACGACCTGGTGCGGCCGGTCTCCGAGGTCGGCCGGGTGCTGTCGGCGGTCGCGGAGGGCGACCTCGACCAGCGGATGGACCTGCGGGCGCAGGCCGCCGAGGGCACGGAGCGGCCGCTGCGGGGCGAGTTCCTGAAGGTCGGCCGGACCGTGAACGGCCTGGTCGACCAGCTGTCCACGTTCACCGACGAGGTGACCCGGGTGGCCAGCGAGGTGGGCACGGAGGGCAAGCTCGGCGGGCAGGCGAAGGTCCGGGGGATGTCCGGGTCGTGGAAGGACCTGACCGACTCCGTCAACACGATGGCGTACCGGCTCACCGCGCAGGTGCGGGACATCGCGCTGGTCACCACCGCCGTCGCCAAGGGCGATCTGTCCCGCAAGGTCACCGTCGAGGTGGCCGGCGAGATGGCGGAGCTGAAGAACACCGTCAACACGATGGTGGACCAGTTGTCGTCGTTCTCCTCCGAGGTGACCCGGGTCGCCCGCGAGGTGGGCACCGAGGGCGAGCTGGGCGGGCAGGCGACGGTGCCGGGGGTGGCGGGGGTCTGGAAGGACCTCACCGACTCGGTGAACACCATGGCGGGGAACCTGACCTCGCAGGTGCGGGGCATCGCCGAGGTGACGACGGCGGTCGCCAACGGCGACCTGTCGCAGAAGGTCACGGTGAGCGCCCGCGGCGAGGTGGCGCAGCTCGCCGACACGATCAACCAGATGACCGAGACCCTTCGGACGTTCGCCGACGAGGTGACCCGGGTGGCGCGCGAGGTCGGCCTCGAAGGGGAGTTGGGCGGCCAGGCGAAGGTGCCGGGGGCGGCGGGGACGTGGAAGGACCTGACCGACTCCGTCAACACGGCGTTCCGCAACCTCACCGGTCAGGTGAGGGACATCGCGCAGGTGACGACGGCGGTCGCGAACGGCGACATGTCGCAGAAGGTCACCGTCGACGTCGCCGGCGAGATGCTGGAGCTGAAGAACACCGTCAACACGATGGTCGACCAGCTCTCCGCGTTCGGCGCCGAGGTGACCCGGGTGGCGCGGGAGATCGGCGTCGAGGGCGAGCTGGGCGGGCAGGCGCGGGTGCCGGGGGCGGCGGGGACGTGGAAGGACCTGACCGACTCCGTCAACACGGCGTTCCGCAACCTCACCGGTCAGGTGCGCAACATCGCGCAGGTGACGACGGCCGTGGCCAACGGGGACCTCTCGCAGAAGGTCACCGTGGACGTGTCCGGCGAGATGCTCCAGCTGAAGAACACCGTCAACACGATGGTCGACCAGCTGTCGTCGTTCGCCGACCAGGTGACCCGGATGGCCAGGGACGTGGGCACGGAGGGCCGCCTCGGCGGGCAGGCGCGCGTCATCGGGGTCTCGGGGACGTGGAAGGACCTGACCGACTCCGTCAACTTCATGGCCGGCAACCTCACCTCTCAGGTGCGGCAGATCGCGCAGGTCACGACGGCGGTCGCGCGCGGTGACCTGTCGCAGAAGATCGAGGTCGACGCGCGCGGCGAGATCCTGGAGCTGAAGAACACCATCAACACGATGGTCGACCAGCTCTCCGCCTTCGCCGACCAGGTCACCCGCGTGGCCCGCGAGGTGGGCACCGACGGGCGGCTCGGCGGGCAGGCGCAGGTGCCGGGCGTGGCCGGGGTGTGGCGCGACTTGACCGACTCGGTGAACGGCATGGCCGGGAACCTCACGGCGCAGGTCCGCAACATCGCCCAGGTGGCGACGGCGGTCGCGCGCGGTGACCTGTCGCAGAAGATCGACGTGGACGCGCGCGGCGAGATCCTGGAGCTGAAGAACACCCTCAACACGATGGTGGACCAGCTGTCGTCGTTCGCGGAGCAGGTGACCCGGGTGGCCCGCGAGGTGGGCACCGAGGGGCAGTTGGGCGGGCAGGCCGAGGTGCAGGGGGTGTCGGGCACCTGGAAGGACCTGACGCAGTCCGTGAACTTCATGGCGAACAACCTCACCAGCCAGGTGCGGAACATCGCCGAGGTGACGACGGCCGTGGCGCGCGGCGACCTGTCGAAGAAGATCACCGTCGACGCCAAGGGCGAGATCCTGGAGCTGGTGACGACCGTCAACACGATGGTCGACCAGCTGTCGTCGTTCGCGGAGCAGGTGACCCGGGTGGCCCGCGAGGTGGGCACCGAGGGGCAGCTCGGCGGGCAGGCGCGGGTGCCGGGCGTCACCGGCATCTGGAAGGACCTCAGCGACAACGTCAACCTGATGGCCAACAACCTCACCAGCCAGGTGCGGAACATCTCCCAGGTCTCGGCGGCGGTCGCCAACGGAGACCTGACGAAGAAGGTGACGGTCAAGGCGCGCGGCGAGGTCGCGCAGCTCGCCGACACCGTCAACACGATGGTGACGACGCTGTCGTCGTTCGCCGACGAGGTGACCCGGGTGGCCCGCGAGGTGGGCACCGACGGCATCCTCGGCGGGCAGGCGCGGGTGCCGGGCGTCTCGGGGACGTGGAAGGACCTCACCGAGTCGGTGAACTCGATGGCGTCCAACCTGACCGGCCAGGTGCGCAACATCGCGATGGTCACCACCGCGGTCGCCAAGGGCGACCTGACGAAGAAGATCGACGTCGACGCGCGCGGCGAGATCCTGGAGCTCAAGACGACCATCAACACGATGGTCGACCAGCTGTCGTCGTTCGCCGAGGAGGTCACCCGCGTCGCCCGCGAGGTGGGCACGGAGGGCCAGCTCGGCGGGCAGGCGCGGGTGCGGGACGTCGACGGCACCTGGCGCGACCTGACCGAGTCGGTGAACGAGATGGCCGGGAACCTGACCCGTCAGGTCCGCGCCATCGCGGCGGTCGCCACGGCGGTGACCCGCGGCGACCTCAACCTCAAGATCGACGTGGACGCGGCCGGCGAGATCCAGGTCCTGCAGGACAACATCAACACGATGATCGCGAACCTGCGCGACACCACGATCGCCAACAAGGAGCAGGACTGGCTCAAGGGCAACCTCGCCCGCATCTCCGGCCTGATGCAGGGCCGCCGCGACCTCGCCGACGTCGCCTCGCTGATCATGAGCGAGCTGACGCCGGTGGTCTCCGCGCAGCACGGCGCGTTTTTTCTCGCGATGCCCGTCGACGACGGCCCGGACCTGGCCGTCGAGGTCGGCGACGACGCCTACGAGTTGCGGATGCTGGGGAGTTACGGCTACTCGATGGGCGCGATGCCCACCGCGTTCCGGCCCGGCGAGACGCTGATCGGCACCGCGGCGACGGAGAAGCGCACCATCCTGGTGGAGAACGCGCCCAGCGGCTACCTCAAGATCGCCTCCGGGCTCGGCGAGGCGCCGCCGGCGCAGGTCATCGTCCTGCCGGTGCTCTTCGAGGGGAAGATCCTCGGCGTCATCGAACTGGCCTCGTTCCAGCCGTTCACGCAGATCCAGCGCGACTTCCTCAGCCAGATCGCGGAGATGATCGCGACCTCCGTCAACACCATCAGCGTCAACACCAAGACCGAGGTGCTGCTGAAGCAGTCGCAGGAACTCACCGAGCAACTGCGGGAACGGTCGGCCGAGTTGGAGAACCGGCAGAAGGCGCTCCAGGTCTCCAACGCCGAACTGGAGGAGAAGGCCGAGCTGTTGGCCCGGCAGAACCGCGACATCGAGGTCAAGAACACCGAGATCGAGGAGGCGCGGCAGGTCCTGGAGGAGCGCGCCGAGCAGCTCGCCGTCTCGATGCGCTACAAGTCCGAGTTCCTGGCGAACATGTCGCACGAGCTGCGGACCCCGCTCAACTCCCTGCTGATCCTGGCCAAGTTGCTCGCCGACAACGCCGAGGCGAACCTCTCCCACAAGCAGGTCGAGTTCGCCGAGACCATCCACGGCGCGGGCTCGGACCTGCTGCAGCTCATCAACGACATCCTGGACCTGTCGAAGGTCGAGGCGGGCAAGATGGACGTCAGCCCGACCCGGATCGCGCTCGTCCAGCTCGTCGACTACGTGGAGGCCACCTTCCGGCCGCTCACCGCCGAGAAGGGCCTCGACTTCTCCGTCCGGGTCTCCCCGGAGCTGCCCGCCACGCTGCACACCGACGAGCAGCGGCTGCTGCAGGTGCTGCGCAACCTGCTGTCGAACGCGGTGAAGTTCACCGACGGCGGCGCGGTCGAGCTGGTCATCCGGCACGCCAACGCCGACGTCCCCGACGCGATCCGCGAGCAGCTCCTGGAGGCGGGCTCCCTCAGGGACGCCAACGCCGACCTGATCGCGTTCTCGGTCACCGACACCGGCATCGGCATCGCGGCGAGCAAGATGCGGGTCATCTTCGAGGCGTTCAAGCAGGCGGACGGCACCACCAGCCGCAAGTACGGCGGTACGGGCCTGGGGTTGTCGATCAGCCGGGAGATCGCCCGGCTCCTCGGCGGCGAGATCCACGCGGCGAGCGAGCCGGGCCGCGGCTCGACGTTCACGCTGTACCTGCCCCTGCACCCGAGCGAACTCCCGCCCCAGGGCTACGCGCAGCCGGCGCCCGGCTCCGACCGGGCCGGCGAGGAGGCGCAGCCGGAGGAGGCGGCCGCCGACGCCGAGCGGCTCGCGCGGCCCGAACCGCCGCGCGCGGAGCGCGAGGCCGCCGCGGGCCCCGCCGCGCTGTTCCGGCGGCGGCGCAGGGCCGTCCAGGCGGCCCCGCCGCGCGCCGCGCTGCCCGAGCGGGCCTCGGCCGAGCCGGACGGCCTGACGGCCCCGGCGGGTGAGGAGCAGCCGGAGGCCGGCGAGCGGAAGGTGTTCGCGTTCGACGGCGAGCGGGTGCTCATCGTCGACGACGACATCCGCAACGTCTTCGCCCTCACCAGCGTCCTGGAGCAGCACGGGCTCGCGGTGCTCTACGCGGAGAACGGGCGGGAGGGCATCGAGGTCCTGGAGCAGCACGACGACGTGACGCTCGTCCTGATGGACATCATGATGCCGGAGATGGACGGCTACGCGACCACCACCGCGATCCGCCGGATGCCGCAGTTCGCCGGTCTGCCGATCATCGCGCTCACCGCGAAGGCGATGAAGGGCGACCGGGAGAAGGCGATCGAGTCGGGCGCCTCGGACTACGTGACCAAGCCCGTCGACCCCGATCACCTGCTGTCGGTCATGGAGCAGTGGATGCGCGGTGAGTGACGGCGGTTGGCCGGATCCCGTCGGTGCCCGGTGAGGCGGTGCTGACCGAACGTGCCCGAAGGCGTGTGAGGCCTCGGTGTTCGGGGAACCTTCTGGTCTTCACCCGCGTTTCCGCTACGTCGACAGTGACATCGCGGTGACAGGGTGTGGCGACCGGCAGGGTGCGGCTACCATGACCGGCACGAGTGCGGGCGGCGAAAAGGTGTCGCCCCCTGGGGCGGCGCCCGGTTCACTGCCGGGGCGAGGAGGGCGGGCCGTGGTGCAGAAGGCCAAGATCCTCCTGGTCGATGACCGGCCGGAGAATCTGCTGGCGCTGGAGGCCATCCTCTCTGCGCTCGATCAGACGCTGGTGCGGGCATCGTCCGGGGAGGAGGCGCTCAAAGCGCTGCTCACCGACGACTTCGCGGTGATCCTGCTGGATGTCCAGATGCCGGGCATGGACGGGTTCGAGACCGCCGCCCACATCAAGCGGCGGGAGCGGACCCGGGACATCCCGATCATCTTCCTCACCGCGATCAACCACGGCCCGCACCACACCTTCCGCGGGTACGCGGCGGGCGCGGTCGACTACATCTCCAAGCCGTTCGACCCCTGGGTGCTGCGGGCCAAGGTCTCGGTGTTCGTCGAGCTGTACATGAAGAACTGTCAGCTCCGGGAGCAGGCGGCGCTGCTGCGGCTCCAGCTCGAGGGCGGCGCCGGCGCCCGCCCGGGCGCCGGACAGGGCAAGGAGGCCGCCGGTCTCCTCGCCGAGCTGTCCGCGCGGCTCGCCGCCGTCGAGGAGCAGGCCGAGGCGCTCTCCAAGCAGCTCGACGACGACGCGGCCGACGCGTCCGCCGTGGCCACCGCGGCCCATCTCGAACGCAAGCTCACCGGTCTGCGCCGCGCGCTCGACGCGCTGGAGCCGGGCACCGGTTCCGACGCGGCCCAGGTGCAGTCGAAGAGCTGAGCGGGCCTCGCCCGCAGGGGACCGGCGCGCGGCCGCACTGAGGTCGCGTCAGTTTCCGTCCTCCCCGAGGCGACACGTACGGGTGAAGCCGCCGCCACACGTGTTCCGTCCGGCCTCCACCGGTAACCTCACCCCCATGGCCTCACGTATGTCCGCAGCCAAGAAGGCGTCCGCGCAGAAGGCGCCCGCGAAGAAGGCGGCGGCCGTGAAGAGGCCTCCCGCCGCGAAGGCCCCGGCCAAGCGGGCCCCCGCGAGGAAGGCGCCCGCCCGGAAGGCCGCGGCGAAGCGGCCCGCCCCCCGGCCCGCGCCGAGCCCCACCGGCGGCGTCTACCGGATGGTCCGCGCCCTGTGGCTCGGCCTCGCGCACTCCGTGGGCGCGCTGTTCCGCGGCATAGGGCGCGGCGCCAAGGGACTCGACCCGGCCCACCGCAAGGACGGCCTCGCCCTGCTCCTCCTCGGCCTCGCGCTGGTCGTCGCGGCCGGCACCTGGTCGAACCTCTCGGGGCCGGTCGGCGGCCTCGTCGACCTGCTCGTCACCGGCGCGTTCGGCCGCCTGGACCTGCTCGTGCCGCTGCTGCTCGGCGCCGTCGCCGTCCGGCTGATCCGCCATCCGGAACAGCCGGAGGCCAACGGACGGATCGTCATCGGCCTGTCCGCGCTGGTCGTCGGCGTGCTCGGCCAGGTGCACATCGCCTGCGGCGCGCCCGGCCGGGGCCAGGGCACCGACGCGCTGCGGGACGCCGGCGGGTTCATCGGCTGGGGCGCGTCCATGCCGCTCGTCTTCACGATGGGCCAGTTCCTCGCCGTGCCGCTGCTCGTGCTCCTCACCGTCTTCGGGCTGCTCGTCGTCACCGCCACGCCCGTCAACGCGATCCCGCAGCGGCTGCGGCTGCTCGGGGTGCGGCTCGGCGTCATAGAGCCCCGCCCGGAGGACGAGGTACGCGACGAGCGGGCGTACGAGTACGACGACGAGTGGGGCGACGAGGCGCCCGCGCCGCGCGCCCGGCGGCGGGCCTCCACCGCGGACGCCGTCGACCCCGACCACGCCGAGGCGGAGGCGCTCGCCCGGCGCCGGCGGCCGCGCCGCGGCCCCTCGCAGCCGGCCTTCGACCAGCCCATGGACGCCGTCGACGTCGCCGCGGCGGCGGCCGCCGCGCTCGACGGGGCGGTGCTCAACGGGATGCCGCCGTCGCCGCTGGTCGCCGACCTGACCCGGGACGTCACGGGGGAGCGCGGAGCCGAGCGCACGCCCGTGCCGTCCGCGCGAGAGGACACAGGCCGCCCGGTGCCCGGGAAGGTGTCGCGGCCGGCGAAGGCGCCGGAGCCCGAACGGGACGAGGCGACGCCCTCCGACGGCGTCCCCGACCTCACCAAGACCCCGCGGACCGAGGACCGGCCGCTGCCCGCCCGCGCGGAGCAGCTCCAGCTGTCCGGCGACATCACCTACTCGCTGCCCTCGCTGGACCTGCTGGAACGCGGCGGCCCCGGCAAGACCCGCAGCGCCGCCAACGACGCCGTCGTCACCTCGCTGACCACCGTCTTCAGCGAGTTCAAGGTCGACGCCGCCGTCACCGGCTTCACCCGTGGCCCGACCGTCACCCGCTACGAGGTCGAGCTCGGCCCGGCGGTGAAGGTCGAGCGGATCACCGCGCTCACCAAGAACATCGCCTACGCCGTCGCCAGCCCGGACGTGCGGATCATCTCGCCGATCCCCGGCAAGTCGGCCGTCGGCATCGAGATCCCCAACACCGACCGCGAGATGGTCAACCTCGGCGACGTGCTGCGGCTCGCCGACGCCGCCGAGGACGACCACCCGATGCTCGTCGCGCTCGGCAAGGACGTCGAGGGCGGCTACGTGATGGCCAACCTGGCGACCATGCCGCATGTCCTGGTCGCCGGCGCCACCGGCTCGGGCAAGTCGTCCTGCATCAACTGCCTCATCACCAGCATCATGGTGCGGGCCACGCCCGAGGACGTCCGGATGGTCCTCGTCGACCCCAAGCGGGTCGAGCTGACGGCCTACGAGGGCATCCCGCACCTCATCACCCCGATCATCACCAACCCCAAGAAGGCCGCCGAGGCCCTGCAGTGGGTCGTGCGCGAGATGGACCTGCGCTACGACGACCTCGCCGCCTTCGGCTACCGCCACATCGACGACTTCAACAAGGCCGTCCGGGACGGCAAGCTGAAGACGCCCGAGGGCAGCGAGCGCGAGCTCTCGCCGTACCCGTACCTGCTGGTGATCGTCGACGAGCTCGCCGACCTGATGATGGTCGCCCCCCGGGACGTCGAGGACTCCATCGTCCGGATCACCCAGCTCGCCCGTGCGGCGGGCATCCACCTCGTGCTCGCCACCCAGCGTCCTTCGGTGGACGTCGTGACCGGTCTGATCAAGGCGAACGTGCCCTCGCGGCTCGCGTTCGCCACCTCCTCGCTCGCGGACTCCCGCGTCATCCTCGACCAGCCGGGCGCGGAGAAGCTGATCGGCAAGGGCGACGGTCTCTTCCTGCCGATGGGGGCCAACAAGCCCACCCGTATGCAGGGCGCGTTCGTCACCGAGGACGAGGTCCACGCGGTGGTGCAGCACTGCAAGGACCAGATGGCGCCGGTCTTCCGGGACGACGTCACCGTCGGCGGCAAGCAGAAGAAGGAGATCGACGAGGAGATCGGCGACGACCTCGACCTGCTCTGCCAGGCGGTCGAACTGGTGGTCTCCACCCAGTTCGGCTCCACCTCGATGCTCCAGCGCAAGCTCAGGGTCGGCTTCGCGAAGGCGGGGCGGCTGATGGACCTGATGGAGTCGCGGAACATCGTCGGACCCAGCGAGGGGTCCAAGGCGCGGGACGTGCTGGTGAAGGCGGACGAGATCGAGGGAGTGATCGCCGTCATCCGCGGGGAGTCCCAGGACTAGAGCGGGGGACGACCACGGGCGAAGGGGGCGTACCGCCCCGGTGATGGGGCGGATTCCGCCGGGAGGGGCGCGGCGGGCAACCGTTTCGCCCGGGGCCACGTCCACGGGGTAGGCGGAGCGGTGAGCGGTCCGGCCGGTGGACCGTTCCGATGGCGTAAAAGGTCCCCCGTCCGGTTGCCCCACCCTTTCGCACCACCCCTAAACTGAACCTCCAGCAGGTGGTTGAACGCTCGAAAGGCGTCCCCGTGTCCATCGGCAAATCCTCCGGCACCCCCCACGAGTCCCCCGAACCGGCCGAGACCGACGCGGCCCCGGAACCGGGCAGCACCCCGGATTCCGGCGCGGCCGACGAGGCCCGCCCCTCGATCGGGCGCGCCCTGCGCGAGGCCCGCGCCGCCGCCGGGCTGAGCGTCGACCAGATCAGCCAGACCACCCGCGTCCGCGCACCGATCGTCCAGGACATCGAGCAGGACGACTTCTCCCGGTGCGGCGGCGACGTCTACGCCCGCGGACACATCAGGACCATCGCCGCCGCCGTCGGCATCGCCCCCGGGCCGCTGCTCGAGCAGTTCGCCGAGGAACGCGGCGGCCGGCCGCAGCCCACCCCCGCGGCCCCGCTGTTCGAGGCCGAGCGGATCAGGCCGGAGCGGCAGCGGCCGAACTGGACGGCGGCCATGGTCGCCGCGATCGTCGCGGTGATCGGCTTCGTCGGCTTCACGATGTTCACCGGTGACGACGAGGGATCCAAGCGGAACCTGGCCCAGGACGACGCCACGCCCGCCCCGTCCGCCGAGCCGAGCAAGAGCCCCGCGAAGGCCGCGGGCCCCAAGCCCGCGCCGTCCGAGAGCGCCGTCGCGGCGGCTCCCGCGGACAAGGTGACCGTGAAGCTGGTCGTCGTCGAGGACGGCCGCAGCTGGGTCTCCGCCAAGGACCACAACGGGATGAAGCTCTTCGACGGCACCCTGCAGCAGGGCGACGCGAAGACCTTCACCGACCCGCAGAAGATCGACCTGGTCCTCGGCAACGCCGGCGCGATCCAGCTGTTCGTGAACGGCAAGGAGATCAAGGACGAGTTCGGCGACGGCCAGGTCGAGCGGCTCACCTACACCAAGGGCGACCCCGAGGCCGGGTGACCGCCCCGGTCGCGCCCGCCGCGGCCCTCCGGGGCGGGCCCGGGGGCGGCGGCGCTCTGGGCGCCGGCCGGACGAAGTACGCTGGGTGCCATGCCCGAACGCCGTACCGTCGCTCTCGTCACTCTTGGCTGCGCCCGTAACGAGGTGGACTCGGAGGAGCTCGCAGGCCGCCTGGAGGCGGACGGCTGGGAGCTCGTCGAGGACGCCGCCCACGCCGACGTCGCCGTCGTCAACACCTGCGGATTCGTCGAGGCCGCCAAGAAGGACTCCGTCGACGCCCTGCTCGAAGCCAACGATCTGAAGGACCACGGCAAGACCCAGGCCGTGGTCGCCGTGGGCTGCATGGCCGAGCGCTACGGCAAGGAGCTGGCCGGCGCCCTGCCCGAGGCGGACGGCGTCCTCGGCTTCGACGACTACGCCGACATCTCCGACCGCCTGCAGACCATCCTCAACGGCGGCATCCACGCCTCCCACACCCCCCGCGACCGGCGCAAGCTGCTGCCGATCAGCCCGGCCGAGCGCCAGACGGCCGGGGGCGTCGCGCTGCCCGGCCACGCCCAGAGTGCCGAGCCCGCGCCGGCCCCCGAGGACCTCCCCGAAGGCATCGCGCCCGCGTCCGGACCGCGCGCGCCGCTGCGCCGCCGGCTCGGCTCCGCCGGTCCGGTCGCCTCCGTCAAGCTGGCCTCCGGCTGCGACCGCCGCTGCTCCTTCTGCGCCATCCCCTCCTTCCGCGGCTCCTTCATCTCGCGCCGCCCGAGCGACGTCCTGCAGGAGACCCGCTGGCTCGCCGAGCAGGGCGTCAAGGAGGTGATGCTCGTCTCGGAGAACAACACCTCCTACGGCAAGGACCTCGGCGACATCCGGCTCCTGGAGACCCTGCTGCCCGAGCTGGCGGACGTCGACGGCATCGAGCGCATCCGCGTCAGCTACCTCCAGCCCGCCGAGATGCGGCCCGGCCTGATCGACGTCCTCACCTCGACGCCGAAGGTCGCCCCGTACTTCGACCTGTCCTTCCAGCACTCCGCGCCCGGCGTGCTGCGCGCCATGCGCCGCTTCGGCGACACCGACCGGTTCCTGGAGCTGCTCGACACCATCCGGAGCAAGGCGCCCCAGGCGGGTGTCCGCTCGAACTTCATCGTCGGCTTCCCCGGCGAGACCGAGGCCGACTTCGCCGAGCTGGAACGCTTCCTCACCGGCGCCCGCCTCGACGCCATCGGCGTCTTCGGCTACTCCGACGAGGAGGGCACGGAGGCCGAGACGTACGACGGGAAGCTGGACCAGGACACCGTCGACGCGCGCCTCGCGCACCTCTCGCAGCTGGCCGAGGAGCTCACCGCCCAGCGCGCCGACGAGCGCGTCGGCGAGACGCTCCACGTCCTCGTCGAGAGCGCCGGAGACGACGACAGCGAGGGTCTCGCCTTCGGCCGCGCGGCCCACCAGGCGCCCGAGACCGACGGCCAGGTGATCTTCACGGAGAGCGCCGGTCTCGTCCCGGGTCGTATGGTCGAGGCGAAGGCGGTCGGTACCGAAGGGGTCGACCTCGTGGCGGAATGTATCGACGTGGAGGCGGCCAGATGACGGGAGTCCCGGCATCCGCGGCGGGCGGTACCGGCGCCACGCCGGCCCGCGGCGGGAAGCTGGGGGCCGCGGCGGTCGACCCCGTCTCCCTCTGGAACATCGCCAACATCCTCACGATGATCCGGCTGGTCCTCGTGCCGGGCTTCGTGATCATCCTGCTGCAGGACGGCGGCCACGACCCCGTCTGGCGGGCCTGGGCCTGGGCGGCCTTCGCCGTCGCCATGATCACCGACGTCTTCGACGGCCACCTGGCCCGGACGTACGACCTGGTCACCGACTTCGGCAAGATCGCCGACCCGATCGCCGACAAGGCCATCATGGGCGCGGCGCTCATCTGCCTCTCCTGGCTGGGCGATCTGCCGTGGTGGGTGACCGCCGTGATCCTGGCCCGGGAACTCGGCATCACGCTCATGCGTTTCTGGGTCATCCGGCACGGTGTGATCCCCGCCAGCAGGGGCGGCAAGCTGAAGACCCTCACCCAGGGGGTCGCCGTCGGGATGTACGTCCTGGTGCTCACCGGGCCGCTGGCGACCCTGCGGTGGTGGGTGATGGCGGCCGCCGTCGTGCTCACCGTCGGCACCGGGCTCGACTACGTCCGGCAGGCCGTCGTGCTGCGGCGCATCGGCCGCGCGGCCGAGCGGGAGACCTCGTGACGTCGGACGCCCACGAGGAGTCGGATGTCCTGGAGCTCCTGGTGGGGCGCGGCGAGAGCGTCGCCTGTGCTGAGTCCCTGACCGGCGGCCTGCTGGCCGCGGCGCTGACCGACGTACCCGGGGCCTCGCGGGCCTTCCGCGGCGGGGTCACGGCGTACGCCACCGACGTCAAGCGGGACGTGCTCGGCGTGGACGGTGCGCTGCTGGCCGAGCGGGGCGCCGTCGATCCGGACGTCGCCCTCGCGATGGCCGCGGGCGTCAGGCGGCTCCTCGGCGCCGACTGGGGCGTCGCGACCACCGGCGTCGCCGGGCCCGACCCGCAGGACGGGCGGCCGGTCGGGACGGTGTTCGTGGCGGTCGCGGGACCGGGTGCGGAAGGTGGCCTCGGGGAGCATGCCCGAATTGTCACGCCCCTGCGGTTGAACGGTGGCCGAACGGAAATCCGTAAGGACAGCGTACGAGCGGCCCTCGGGCTGCTGTCCGGCGAACTGATCGGAAATGGGCGGACACAGGATACGGAACAGAACGGGGGGATTTGATGTTTGCAGCCCTGAGTGAACACGACATCGCTCCCCGCACGGCCGCGTCGCTAAGCGGTACGGTGGGGCGTAATGGATGCGGCTACGCGGTCCGAGGAGGGAGCCACCGATGATTCTGCTCCGTCGCCTGCTGGGTGACGTGCTGCGTCGGCAGCGCCAGCGCCAAGGCCGTACTCTGCGCGAGGTCTCCTCGTCCGCCCGAGTCTCACTCGGCTATCTCTCCGAGGTGGAGCGGGGGCAGAAGGAGGCGTCCTCCGAACTGCTCTCCGCGATCTGTGACGCGCTTGATGTACGGATGTCCGAGCTCATGCGCGAGGTGAGCGACGAGCTCGCCCTCGCGGAGCTGGCCCAGTCTGCAGCGGCGAGCGAGTCGATGCCGGCGCCGGTGCGCCCGATGCTCAATTCCGTCTCCGTGACGTCGATGGCGGGTGTCTCGCCCGATCGCGTCACCATCAAGGCGCCCGCGGAAGCGGTGGACGTGGTCGCCGCGTAGCCGACGGCTGCGTACGAGTGCGACGCCGAGCCCCGGCCGGGTACGTCCCGGCCGGGGCTTCTGCGTGCCCGGACGGGTGCGAGAGGCCCTGAGGTGACCGTATTGTCCGACATGTGACATGGTTGCTGAGGGACATCACCGGAGCCGGCCCGCAGGGCCCGACGGGAGGTACGGGTGCTGACGCGTGCGGCGCTGGTGATCGCGGTCGGGGCGGGCGTGGCGTGGTGGTGGGCGGTAGCCAGGCTGCTGCTCGACCCGGCGGACGCGGGGGCGCTGGAGGGGACCGTGGTGGTCGGCGGGTGGGGGCTGAGCCTGCTGCCGGTGCACTGCGTGGGCAAGGCGCGGGCGAAGGGTGTGGCGCCGTGGACCCTGGCGTGGTGGTCGGGGCGGCGCAAGGGGTCCTGAGGGGGATGGGATCGGATCCAGCGCTCCGGGGCGGGCGCTTCAGGGGGTGGGGCCGCTCTGGCAGCGGGGGCACCAGTACGTGGGCCGCTCGCGCGAACCGTCGCCCTGGTCGGCCTTGCGGATCGAGGTACCGCAGCGCAGGCAGGGGCGGGGCGCGCGCCCGTAGACGTACTGCTGCCGGCCCGGAGTGGAGTTGCCGGTGGTGATCCGGGTCGGGCGGACGCGGTTGGCCTCCAGGAGCTTCTTGGCGACCGTCGTCGCGTGCTCGGGGGCCGGCAGTTCGCCGACGGGCAGCCAGGGGGTCACCCGGAGCAGGAAGCAGATCTCCGACTTGTACACGTTGCCGACGCCGGCCAGGTTCCGCTGGTCGAGCAGGGCCTCGCCGAGTGCCCGGCCGGGCTCCTTGAGCAGGTTGGCCAGCGCCCGGTCGGCGTCCCAGTCCGGGCCGAGGAGGTCCGGACCCAGGTGTCCCACAGCCTTCTCCTCGTCCCGGGTGCGGAGCAGTTCCAGCACGGGGAGCCGGTAGCCGACGGCCGTGCGCTCGTCGTTGCCGAGGATCGCGCGGATCTGGTGGTCGGGCCCGCCCCGCCAGCGCTCGCCGGGGGCGTATATCCTCCACTGGCCGTCCATGCGCAGGTGCGAGTGCAGGGTGAGGCCGCCCTCGATCCGGGTCAGCAGGTGCTTGCCGCGCGCGGTCACGTCCAGGACGGTGCGGCCCGTCAGGTCGGCGGTGGCGAAGCGGGGCACACGCAGGTCCGACCGGGTGAGGACCCGGTCGGCGAGCGCCGTGTGCAGACGGGCCGCGGCCTGGAAGACGGTGTCGCCCTCGGGCATGGCATCGGGCTCCCTGGTCGTCGCTGTCCGGTGCTGCCCGTCGTCGGAGCGGGGCAGGTCGGGTCGGTCGGGGTGCGGGTTCCCGGGGGCGGACCGGCCAGTCCGGCTGACGTGTGTGCGAGCCGGTCAGGCGCGCAGCCGCAGGCCTCGCGGGGTGGCGTGGAACCCGGCTGCCTCCAGTGTGCGGCCCAGGGGCGAGGTCAGCGCGGAGGCGCCGTTGACCCGCTCCACGGTGACCGTGCCGAGTGCGCCCGCGGCCGCCGCTGCCGCCAGGGCGGTGACGGCCGCGTGGACCCGGTCGTCGGGCGCCCCGGGGGCGTCGGGTTCCGGGGCGGTCCCATCGCCGTGGTCCGTGCGGGCGTCGGGCCAGGCCAGGAGCGTCTTGCCGCCGCGCTCCATGTACAGGGTGAGCGCGCCGTCGACCAGGACGACGAGGGAGCCCGCCTTGCGGCCCGGCTTGTGGGTGGCGTCACCTGGGGGTTCGGGCCAGGGGAGGGCGGCTCCGTAAGCGTTGGCGGGGTCGGCGGCGGCGAGGACGACGGCCCGGGCGGGCTGGTCGCGGGGGGTGCCGCGGTCCTGGGCGGTGGAGGTGGCGCGCAGCCGGTCGACGGCCCCGTCCATGGCGAACTGGGCGGCTCCCAGGCCTTCGACGACGTAACCGCGGCGGGCCTGGCCGCTCTCCTCGAAGACGGACAGCACTCGGTACACGGCGGAGAAGCCGCCCTCCACGCCCTCGGCGCCGACTGCGCCCCTGGTCACCACCCCGTGCCGGTCCAGGAGGGTGCGGGCCAGGGCGTGGGCCCGGACCGTGGGGTCCGGCTCGGGCGAGGGCAGGAGTGACCAGCGGCCGGACACGGTCGGCGGCCCGGTGCGCGAGGTGGCGCGGGCGGCTGCGGTGAGAGAGCCGTAGCGGCCGCGCGGTACGGACCGCTTGGCGCGGTGGGCGGTCGAGCCGGCGGTGCGGCCCGAGCCGAGCAGCGCGCGGAGCGGGGCGAGGGTGTCGTTGGTCAGCCGGCCCGACCAGGTCAGCTCCCACAGGGCCTCCGCGAGCTGCGTGTCGGAGACGGTGGGGTGGGTGGTGGCGCGCACCTGGTCGGCGATCTGGCGGAAGAAGAGACCGTAGCCGCCGGCCAGGGTGGTCAGCACGGACTCGTGGAGAGCGGTCTGCTCCAGGGGGTGCGGGGGCGGCAGCAGGAGCGGGGCGGCGTCGGCGAGGTGGAGGGAGACCCAGCCGTCCTTGCCGGGGAGCGATCCCGCACCGGACCACACCACCTCGCCGGTGGTGGTCAGCTCGTCGAGCATCGCGGGGGTGTACCCGGCGACCCGGGACGGCAGGACGAGCCTCTCCAGGGCCGAGGCGGGGACGGTCGCCCCCTGGAGCTGCTCGATCGCGCGCACCAGGCCGTCGATGCCGCGCAGCCCGCCCCCGCCGACGTGCTGCCACTGCGGGAGGAACGCGGCCAGGGCGGTGGGCGGTACCGGTTCGAGTTCGTGCCGGAGCGCGGCGAGGGAGCGGCGGCGCAGGCGGCGCAGCACGGTGGCGTCGCACCACTCCTGGCCGCTGCCCGAGGGATGGAACTCGCCCTGGACGACGCGGCCGTTGCCCGCGAGGCGCTGCAGGGTGCCGTCGGTGACGGCCGGGCCGAGGCCGAAGCGGTTCGCGGCGGCGGCCGAGGTGAAGGGGCCGTGGGTGCGGGCGTAGCGGGCGAGCAGGTCGCCCAGGGGGGCCTTGACCGGTTCGGTGAACGCCTCGGGGACGCCGACGGGCAGCGCGGTGCCGAGCGCGTCCCGCAGGCGGCCCGCGTCCTCGATCGCGGCCCAGTGGTCGGCGCCGGAGATCCGCACCCGGATGGCGCGGCGGGCGCCGGCGAGGGCGGGGGCCCATTCGGGTGCGGCGCCGCGCTCGGCCAGTTCGGCGTCGGTGAGGGGGCCCAGTACGCGCAGCAGGTCGGCGACGCCCTCGGCGCCCTTGATCCGGCGGTCCTCGGTGAGCCACTGCAGCTCCTGCTCCAGCTCCGACAGGACCTCGGGGTCGAGGAGCTCGCGCAGCTCCGCCTGTCCGAGCAGCTCGGCGAGCAGCCGGGAGTCCAGGGACAGTGCGGCCGCCCGGCGTTCGGCGAGCGGGGAGTCGCCCTCGTAGAGGAACTGCGCCACGTAGCCGAAGAGCAGGGAGCGGGCGAAGGGGGACGGTTCGGGGGTGGTGACCTCGACCAGGCGGACCTTGCGGGACTCGATGTCCCCCATCAGCTCGGTCAGTCCGGGGACGTCGAAGACGTCCTGCAGGCACTCGCGGACCGCTTCGAGGACGATCGGGAAGGAGCCGAACTCGGATGCCACCTGGAGCAGTTGGGAGGCGCGCTGGCGCTGCTGCCACAGCGGGGTCCGCTTGCCGGGGCTGCGCCGGGGCAGCAGCAGCGCCCGGGCGGCGCACTCGCGGAAGCGGGAGGCGAAGAGGGCGGAGCCGCCGACCTGGTCGGTGACCAGCTGGTCGACCTCGGACTTGTCGAAGAGCGTGTCGGCGGCGCCGACCGGGGGCTTGTCGCTGTCGTAGGACGCCTCGGGGAGCATCGGCTCCTGGTCGAGGAGGTCCAGGCTCATCAGGTCGGCGTCGGGCAGCCGGAGCACGATGCCGTCGTCGGCGTGCATGACCTGGGCGTCCATGCCGTACCGCTCGGTGAGGCGGGCGCCCAGGGCGAGCGCCCAGGGGGCGTGGACCTGCGCGCCGAAGGGGGAGTGGACGACGACCCGCCAGTCGCCCAGCTCGTCGCGGAAGCGTTCCACGACGATCGTGCGGTCGTCGGGGATGTGGCCGCAGGCCTGGCGCTGCTCGTCGAGGTAGGCGATCACGTTGCCCGCGGCCCACTCGTCCAGGCCCGCGGCGGAGAGGCGGGCGCGGGCCTTGTCGGGGGTGAGGGCGCCGACCTCCCGGAGGAAGGCGCCGACCGCGCGGCCCAGTTCGAGCGGGCGGCCGAGCTGGTCGCCCTTCCAGAACGGCAGCCTTCCGGGGACGCCCGGGGCGGGGGAGACCAGGACCCGGTCGCGGGTGATGTCCTCGATGCGCCAGGAGCTGGTGCCGAGGGTGAAGACGTCCCCGACGCGGGACTCGTAGACCATCTCCTCGTCGAGCTCGCCGACCCGGCCGCCGCCCTTCTTGGGGTCGGACCCGGCGAGGAAGACGCCGAAGAGGCCCCGGTCGGGGATCGTGCCGCCGGAGGTGACCGCCAGGCGCTGCGCGCCGGGGCGGCCGGTCACGGTGCCCGCGACGCGGTCCCAGACCACACGGGGGCGCAGCTCGGCGAAGGCGTCCGAGGGGTACCGGCCGGCGAGCATGTCCAGGACGGCGGTGAACGCGGACTCCGGGAGCGCGGAGAACGGGGCCGCGCGGCGGACGACGGCGAGCAGGTCGTCGGCCTGCCAGCTGTCGAGCGCGACCATGGCGACGAGTTGCTGGGCGAGGACGTCGAGCGGGTTGGCGGGGACCCGCAGCGACTCGATGGCGCCGGTCCGCATCCGCTCGGTGACCACGGCCGACTGGACCAGGTCGCCGCGGTACTTGGGGAAGACGACCCCGGTGGAGACCGCCCCCACCTGGTGGCCGGCCCGGCCGACGCGCTGGAGCCCGGAGGCGACCGAGGGGGGCGACTCCACCTGCACGACCAGGTCCACCGCGCCCATGTCGATGCCGAGCTCCAGGCTGGACGTGGCCACGACGGCGGGCAGCCGGCCGGCCTTGAGGTCCTCCTCGACCAGGGCGCGCTGCTCCTTGGACACCGATCCGTGGTGGGCGCGTGCGAGGACCTGGGGGGCGCCCGAGACCCCGCCGGAGCCGCCCATCAGTTCCGCGGGGGAGTGGGCCTCCGGTACGGGTTCGCCGGTGGCCCGCTCGTAGGCGATCTCGTTGAGCCGGTTGCACAGGCGCTCGGCGAGGCGGCGGGAGTTGGCGAAGACGATGGTGGAGCGGTGCGCCTGGACGAGGTCGGCGATCCGTTCCTCGACCTGCGGCCAGATCGAGGGGCGCTCCTTCTCGTCGCCCTCGGCGACCGGGGAGCCGCCGAGCTCGCCCATGTCCTCCACCGGCACCACCACCGACAGGTCGAAGCGCTTCGCCGACGGCGGCTGCACGATCTCGACCTTGCGGCGCGGCGAGAGGTAGCGGGCGATCTCGTCGACCGGCCGGACCGTCGCCGACAGGCCGATGCGCCGGGCAGGGCGGGGGAGCAGCTCGTCCAGGCGCTCCAGGGAGACGGCGAGGTGGGCGCCGCGCTTGGTGCCCGCCACCGCGTGGACCTCGTCGAGGATGACCGTCTCGACGCCGGCCAGGGCTTCGCGGGCGGACGAGGTGAGCATCAGGAAGAGCGACTCGGGGGTGGTGATGAGGATGTCCGGCGGGTGGGTGGCCATCGAGCGCCGCTCGGCCGCCGGGGTGTCGCCGGAGCGGATCCCGACCCGGACCTCCGGCTCGGGCAGCCCCTGCCGTACGGACTCCTGGCGGATGCCGGTCAGGGGCGAGCGGAGGTTGCGCTCGACGTCGACCGCGAGCGCCTTGAGCGGGGAGACGTACAGGACCCGGCAGCGCTTGCGGGGGTCGGCGGGGGGCGGGGCGGCCGCCAGGTCGTCCAGGGCGGCCAGGAAGGCGGCGAGCGTCTTGCCGGAGCCGGTCGGGGCCACGACCAGCACGTCCGAGCCCTCGCCGATCGCCCGCCAGGCTCCGGCCTGGGCGTCCGTGGGCGCGGTGAAGGCCCCCGTGAACCAGCTCCTGGTCGCGGGGGAGAAACCGGCAAGCGCGTCTCCAGCCATGGCCCCATCGTGCACCGAGCCACTGACAATCGCCCGGACCTGCGACAATTCACGGTATGACGGCGGCGGACGAGGACGGCGGGAACCGGGACCGGGCCCGGTACTGGCAGCACCCCGACCTCCCCGGCGTCGACCTCCTGCACGCCCACTACGTCCGGATGGCCTTCGCCCGGCACACCCACGAGACGTTCGTGTTCGCCGCGATCACCGAGGGCGTCGAGGCCTTCCACTACGGTTCCGACCTGGTCAGGGCGGGGCCGGGGCAGATCGCGCTGGTGAACCCGGACGTCTCGCACACCGGGCACGCGGGCGTCCCCGAAGGCTGGACCTACCGCACGCTCTACCCGGACGCCGACCTGATCGAGTCCATCGCCGCCGACGCGCTCTCCCTGCGCGGCCCGGTCGGCTTCACCGCCCCGGTGGTCGACGACGCCTACGCCGCGCAGCTCGTCGTCGGCGTCCACAAGGCGGCCGAGCAGGGCAACGCGCTGGCCGCGGACACCCTGCTGCGCCAGGTCACCGCGCGGATGCTGCGCAGCCACGGCGGACGGCTGCCCGGCCGCGAGGGGCAGGCCGCCGGGGCACGGGACGCGGACCGGGCGCGGGCCCTGCTGGAGGAGCGGATGGACAGCCCGCCCACCCTGGAGCGGCTCGCCGCGGAGCTGGGCACCAGCCCCTTCGCGCTGCTGCGCGCCTTCAAGCGGCGCTACGGCATGCCGCCGCACGCCTGGCTGACGGACGCCCGGGTGCGGCGGGCCCGCGCGCTCCTGGACGCGGGCTCGGCCCCGGCGGAAGCGGCGCTGGCCGTCGGCTTCACCGACCAGCCGCACCTCAACCGGCACTTCACCCGGATGGTGGGGGTCCCGCCGGGCGCGTACCGGCGCGGACGTGCAAGAACGTACAAGACGGGTGACGACGGGCCCGCGTAGCGTCCCGGACGTGGTGAAGAAGACAGCGTCCCCAGAGGGACGCCACGCGACAGACATACAGGCCTCAGGGGACGGCACGGTCCTCGCCGGGCCCGCCGGCGCCTCCGTACCGGTGAAGGCGGACGCGGCCGTCGTCCGCGACGCGCTCGGGGTGGGCGTCGCGGTGGGCCTCTCCGGGTTCGCCTTCGGCGTCACGTCGGTCGGCGCCGGGCTGAGCGTGCTCCAGACCTGCGCGCTCAGCCTGCTGGTCTTCACCGGCGCGTCGCAGTTCGCGCTCGTGGGCGCGCTCGCCGCCGGCGGCAACCCGTTCACCGCCGCCGCGGGAGCGTTCTTCCTCGGCGCGCGCAACGCGTTCTACGGACTGCGCCTCTCCCAGCTGCTCTCGCTGCGGCGCTCCGTGCGCCCGCTCGCCGCCCACTGGGTCATCGACGAGACCACCGCCGTCGCGCTCGCGCAGCCGGACCGCCGGTCCGCGCGGATCGGCTTCACGGTCACCGGCCTCACGCTCTACGTGCTGTGGAACCTGACGACGCTGCTCGGCGGGATCGGCGCGGAGGCGCTCGGCGACACCTCGGCCTGGGGGCTCGACGCGGCGGGACCCGCCGTCTTCCTGGCGCTGCTCGCACCGATGCTGCGGACGGCGACGGAGCGCCTCACCGCCGGTCTCGCGGTCGTGCTGGGCCTCGGGCTGCTGCCGGTGCTCCCGGCCGGGGTCCCGGTGCTCGTGGCGGGGCTCGCCGCACCCGCGATGCTGTTCCTGGAGGGCCGCCGGGCCCGTGCGGGCGCCGCGGGCGAGGAGGGGGAGCGGTGAACGTCTGGATCGCGATCATCGCGACCGCCGTCGGCTGCTACGCGGTCAAGCTGCTCGGCCTGCTCGTCCCGGCCGGGGTCCTCGAGCGGCCGCTCGTGCAACGGCTCGCGGCCCTGATGCCGGTCGCCCTGCTGGCGGCGCTCACCGCCCAGCAGACCTTCCAGGCGGGCGACGCGCTCGTCGTCGACGCCCGGCTCGCGGGCATGGCGGCGGCCGCCCTCGCGCTCGTGCTGCGGGCGCACTTCCTGGTCGTCGTCG
Organism: Streptomyces sp. NPDC060194; assembly: GCF_042728285.1. Classification (NCBI taxonomy): domain Bacteria; kingdom Bacillati; phylum Actinomycetota; class Actinomycetes; order Kitasatosporales; family Streptomycetaceae; genus Streptomyces; species Streptomyces sp. NPDC060194. The sequence goes on from NZ_JBHWZH010000034.1 coordinate 24,774, forward strand.
GCGTCGCGGTCGCGGTGACGGCCGGCGTCAGGCTCCTGACCGGCTGAACCCGCGACCCGCCGTCCGCACGGAGGGTCAGTCGAGCCGGCGGCCGTGGGCGCGCAGGGTCAGCAGCGCCTCGATGGTGACGATCGGCCGCCATTCCAGATGGGTGCCGACGGCCCACTCCGGCCACCGCACGGGCCACCCGCCGTCGTCCTGCTGCTCGGCGGCGAGCGCGTCCAGGGAGCGGTCCATCTCGGCGTCGGTGAACCAGCGGCGGGCCAGGGAGTCGGGTGTCCTGGCGAAGTGGTGGGGGAGATGGTGCTCGCCCGGGGCGTACCCGTCGGCGACGGGTGTGTCGTCCGGGCGGGCCGGGTCGAGCAGGACGAGGCGGTCGTCCCGCACCAGCCGCCCCAGGCGGTCCGCCGCCGCCTCAGCGCGCACCCGGTCCGGGACGCCGTCCAGGAACGCGACCGCCGCCCGCACCTCGTAGGGGTGCGACGAGGTGAGGGAGTCGACGACCGCCCAGCAGAAGTCGGTGGCCCGGAAGAGCCATGCGTGCCACACCTCGTTGCGGTGCAGCAGCCCCACCACGGGGCCGGTGGCGAGCAGTTCGCCCGGCGGATCGTCGACCAAGGGGATGAACGGCGCCACCGGGTAGCCGCGGATCGAGGGATGCAGGGCGGGCAGTGCACCGTCCTTGGTGGACACGCCGGTCAGGTAGCGGCAGATCCGCTCCGCCCGCATCCCGCCGCACCTGCCGATGGAGTCGAGGATCCCCAGGGCGTGCGCGGTGTGCAGCGGCTGGCTGACGGGGCCCCGCAGATCGGGCTCCAGGGCGTGGCCGTAGCCGCCGTCGTCGTTGAGGTAGGCGTCCAGCGCCGTCTCGATCCGGTCCGTGCCGCCGCCCAGGAAGTGGTGCTCGAACAGCCGCTGTTCGAGCACACGGGCGGTCAGCCAGACGAACCGCTCGGCGCGTGCCATGGGTGATGCTCCGGTTCCTGCCATGTGTCGACCGTAGGGCGCGTGCCGTGAGGGGCAAGGCCTACGGCGCGGGCTCACCCTCAGGAGCGCGATACTGGAAGCATGCGGTTGACGATTTTCTGGGAGCGGATGGCGGACCACTTCGGTGAGGGGTATGCGCAGTCGTTCGCGAGCGATCACGTGATGTCCGAACTGGGGGGCCGCACCGTGCGCGAGGCCCTGGAGGCGGGCTGGGAGGCGAAGGACGTCTGGCGCGCGGTCTGTACGGCGATGGAGATCCCCGAGCACCGGCGCTGATCCCGGACGGCGACCGTACGAGAGACTGAGACGTGGCATCGACTGACGAGCAACCCCAGGGCGCCGTCCCGCCGGACCCGACGCCCCCCGCCCCGCCCACCGCGCCACCCCCCGCAGCGGCCGTCGAGCCCCGCGACCGGATGCCGCGCTGGCTGCCGAGGGCCGTCGTCCTGGCCCTCGCGCTGTACGCCTGCTTCCAGTTGGGCAGCTGGATGTTCCACCAGCTGCTCGGGCTGCTGATCAACATCCTGATCGCGTTCTTCCTCGCCCTCGCCATCGAACCCGCCGTCGGCCGGATGTCCGCGCGGGGCATGCGGCGCGGTCTCGCGACGGCGATCGTGTTCTTCGGGGTGCTGATCGCGGGCGCGGGCTTCGTGACGCTGCTCGGGACGATGCTCGCCGACCAGATCGTGCAGATGGTCGAGGACTTCCCCGACTACCTCGACTCGGTCATCAACTGGATCAACACCACGTTCTCCACCGACCTGTCGCGGGTGCAGATCCAGGACAGCCTGGTGCGCTCCGACTGGCTGCAGCGGTACGTGCAGAACAGCGCCTCCGGCGTCCTCGACGTCTCCGCCCAGGTCGTCGGCGGCCTCTTCCAGCTGCTGACGATCGCGCTCTTCTCGTTCTACTTCGCCGCCGACGGCCCCCGGCTGCGGCGGGCCCTGTGCTCGGTGCTGCCGCCCGCCAAGCAGGCGGAGGTGCTGCGGGCCTGGGAGATCGCCGTCACCAAGACCGGCGGGTACATCTACTCGCGCGGGCTCATGGCCCTGATCTCCGGGGCGGCTCACTACGTGCTGCTCGCCACCCTCGGCGTGCCCTACGCGCCCGCGCTCGCCATCTGGGTCGGCCTGGTCTCGCAGTTCATCCCGACCATCGGCACCTACCTGGCCGGCGCCCTGCCGATTCTGATCGCCTTCACGGTCAACCCCTGGTACGCGCTGTGGGTGCTGCTCTTCGTCGTGGTCTACCAGCAGTTCGAGAACTACGTGCTGCAGCCGAAGCTGACCGCGAGGACGGTCGACATCCACCCGGCGGTCGCGTTCGGCTCGGTCGTCGCGGGGACGGCCCTGCTCGGCGCGGTCGGCGCGCTGATCGCCATCCCGGCCGTCGCCACCCTGCAGGCCTTCCTCGGCGCCTACGTCAAGCGGTACGACGTCACCGACGACCCGCGGGTGCAGGGGCGGCGGCGCAGGCCGGGGACCGCGGCGCTGGCGCAGGCGCGCGGCGCGCTGCGCCGGGGGAACCGCGAGGAGCTGCCGCGGCGGTCGGAGACGGAACCCGACGAGGAGTAGCCGGTGCGGGCCGCGGGGGCACGCGTGGTGCGGGCCGCGGGGTGCGCGTGGTGCGCTTGACACGAAAATCGAACATCCTTTCTGATGGATGTTCCGCCCCGATTTCCCAGGGGGCGCCGCAGCGAGTTATCCACAGGTCGGAGCGACGTCGGGGCCCATTGTCAGTGCCAGGCGTTAGCGTCGTAGACGTGAAGCGATCGACTCAAGCAAATCGGGTGGAACCCATGGCAGGTACGGACCGCGACAAGGCGCTGGACGCCGCGCTCGCACAGATCGAACGGCAATTCGGCAAGGGCGCGGTGATGCGCCTGGGCGAGCGCCCCAACGAGCCCATCGAGGTGATCGGCACCGGCTCGACCGCCCTCGACATCGCGCTCGGCGTCGGCGGCCTGCCGCGCGGCCGCGTGGTGGAGGTCTACGGACCGGAGTCCTCCGGCAAGACCACCCTCACCCTGCACGCGGTGGCCAACGCCCAGAAGGCCGGCGGCACCGTGGCGTTCATCGACGCAGAGCACGCCCTCGACCCCGAGTACGCCAAGAAGCTCGGCGTCGACATCGACAACCTCATCCTGTCCCAGCCGGACAACGGCGAGCAGGCCCTGGAGATCGTCGACATGCTGGTGCGCTCCGGCGCGCTGGACCTCATCGTCGTCGACTCCGTCGCGGCCCTGGTGCCGCGTGCGGAGATCGAGGGCGAGATGGGCGACTCGCACGTCGGTCTCCAGGCGCGCCTGATGAGCCAGGCGCTGCGGAAGATCACCAGCGCCCTCAACCAGTCCAAGACCACCGCGATCTTCATCAACCAGCTCCGCGAGAAGATCGGTGTGATGTTCGGCTCCCCGGAGACCACCACCGGTGGCCGGGCGCTGAAGTTCTACGCCTCGGTGCGCCTGGACATCCGCCGTATCGAGACCCTCAAGGACGGCACCGACGCGGTCGGCAACCGGACCCGGGTCAAGGTCGTCAAGAACAAGGTCGCGCCGCCCTTCAAGCAGGCCGAGTTCGACATCCTCTACGGCCAGGGCATCAGCCGCGAGGGCGGCCTGATCGACATGGGCGTCGAGCACGGCTTCGTCCGCAAGGCCGGCGCCTGGTACACCTACGAGGGCGACCAGCTCGGCCAGGGCAAGGAGAACGCCCGGAACTTCCTCAAGGACAACCCCGACCTGGCGGACGAGATCGAGAAGAAGATCAAGACCAAGCTGGGTGTCGGCGTCCGTCCCGGGGACACCGCCGAGGAGCCGGTCGCGGCCGTCCCCGGCACCGGCGACGAGGCGGCGAAGGCGGTCCCGGCCCCCGCGGCCAAGACCGCCAAGGCGCCCAAGACGGCGGCAGCGGCCAAGAGCTGAGCTGATCATCCGTGACACGGCGAAGCGACTGGCCGGGCGACGCGGAGGCAGCGGCGGACGGGCCGTCCTCGGCACCGAGGGCGGCCCGGCGGAAGGAGGCCCGCACGGACGGGCCGGGGCCCGAGCGGCCCCAGGACCCGGCCGAGCGGGCGCGGGCGATCTGCCTGCGCCTGCTCACCGGAACGGCCAAGACCCGCAAGCAGCTCGCGGAGGCACTGCAGAAGCGGGAGATCCCCGACGAGGTGGCGCAGGAGGTCCTCTCCCGCTTCGAGGAGGTCGGTCTCATCGACGACGCCGCCTTCGCCGGGGCCTGGGTCGAGTCCCGGCACCACGGCAGGGGCCTGGCCCGCAGGGCGCTCGCCCAGGAGCTCCGCACCAAGGGTGTGGACAACGCCCTGATCGCCGACGCGATGGTGCAGCTCGACGCGGACCGGGAGGAGGCCACCGCCCGGGAGCTGGTCGCCCGCAAGCTCCGGTCCACGCGGGGGCTCGACCGGGACAAGCGGCTGCGCCGGCTCGCCGGGATGCTGGCCCGCAAGGGGTACTCCGAGGGCATGGCGATCAGGGTGGTGCGCCAGGCGCTGGAGGAAGAGGGAGCCGAGGAGCGGGACGGCACGTACGGGAGCGGCTTCGACGCCCACTGACCGCGTGTGGTCGGAGCGGGCCACGCGGGGCGGGACCGGGTTCGACCGGGCCGCCCCGACGCGTCGGGCCGGCCCGGTCCGGGGTCTCAGCCCCGGTCCGACCCGTCCGGTTCCCGCGCCGCGTCCACCGCCGGCGGGGTGGGGCGGCCGGGCCCGTCGGCCCGCACGGGAAGTCCCGCCGCACGCCAGGCCTGGAAGCCGCCGTCCAGATCGGTGGCACGGGTCAGGCCCAGCCGCCGCAGGGACTCCGCGGCGAGGCTCGACGCGTACCCCTCGTTGCAGACGACGATCACCGGCACCCCGTGGCCGGTCGCCTCGGCGACCCGGTGGCTGCCCTGCGGGTCGAGCCGCCACTCCAGCTCGTTGCGCTCCACGATGAGCGCGCCCGGGATCAGCCCGTCCCGCTCCCGCAGGGCCGCGTACCGGATGTCCACCAGCAGCGCCCCCTCGGCCGCGGCGGCGTGCGCCTCCGCCGCACTCGGGCGGCGGACACCGGAGCGCACCTCGTCGAGCAGCGCGTCGATGCCCTGACGCGGGGCGCTCACTGCCAGTCCTCCGGCCGCTCCACCGACTCCAGGCGCAGGACCGGCCCGGTACGGCTGTAGCGGCGGATCTGCGGCAGCGGCGGGTAGTAGGCGTGCACGGAGACGGCGTGCTGCGTCGAGGTGTTGAGCACCTCGTGGACGTGGTGCTGCCCGAACGCGCGGCCCTTGCCGGCCGTCAACCGCCGGGTGCGGTCGATGCCTTCGGACAGCTCCAGCGTCTTCCAGCCGTCGGCCGGCAGCCGGGCCGTCAGCGAGTTCTCCCGCAGCTCACCCGCCGCGGTGAGGAACGCGCCGACGGACTCCGCGTGGTCGTGCCAGCCGGTGCCCGTGCCCGGTGGCCACCCGATGAGCCACGCCTCGCTGCCCGCCGGACCGTCGAGCCGCACCCAGGTGCGGCCCTCGGGGTCCAGCGGGAGCTGGGCGACGGCGGCCGGGTCGGCGGCGACGCGGCGGACGAAGTCGAGCAGCTGTGCGGCCGTGGGGCCGGGCGGGGCCTGCGCCGGCTGCGGAAGGTCGGCGGGCGGCGCGGTGACACCGGCGGGCGACACGGGGGCGGGCACGGGCGCACCCGTGGTGGGAACAGACACTGGAGACCGTCCTGGAGTTCGCGGAACGGCCGCGCGCGACGGGAAGCGGACACCGGGGCGCGGCGGAGGAGGGGGAGGCGAATTCAGCAGGAAGGTCGACACATGCAGCCCGCGTAGCGGACGAGGTCCATATGGACCCGCCGCCACAGGCGGACATCGGTGTCGGTCATGTCCCGGAGTACACCACGGGCTCAGAACCTGGTCAAACCCTCTGGGCCGTCGGGTCGCACACGGTCGCGCCGCCGCGCACCGCCTCCGCGCACGCGTGCAGCTCGGCCGGCCGCACACCGCCGAGCGCGGCGACGAGATGGCCGTCGGGCCGCACCACGAGCACGCTGTGCGCGGGCGCCTCCGGGTAGCCCTCGGTGACCAGCAGCTCGGCCCGCGTGGGCAGCGCGGCGACCGCCGCCGCCAGACGCGGCATGACGCCCGCGCTCAGCCAGTGCCGCCGGTCCCATACCCCGGTACCCGGGGCCACGAGGACGACCAGCAGCCGGCCCCGCCCCAGCCGGTCCCGCAGCCAGACCGTTTCGCCGTCCGGAGCCGTCACCCGGACGTCCGCCACGGGGGCGCCGGTCGCGGTGCCGATGTCGATCTCCGAGGCCTGGACGTCCGGAAGGAGGGGCGTATGGATGTACACGGGGGGCGCGCCGAGCGGACCGCGACCGACATGGGCGTCGGCCAGCAGGGTGTCGCCCGCGCGGGTGCCGCCGGGCACGACGGACCGCAGCCCCACGCCGCCCCGCAGTATCGGCAGCGCCTGGTCCGCGGCGCGCAGCCGCGCGGCGACGGCGGTGCGGCGCTCGGTCTCGTAGCTGTCCAGGAGGGTGCGGGGGGCCTCGCCGTGCCAGACGAACGCCAGCTTCCAGGCCAGGTTCTCGGCGTCGCGCAGCCCCTCGTCGACGCCCTGGGTGCCGAGCGCCCCCAGGAGGTGCGCCGCGTCCCCGGCGAGGAACGCCCGCTTCACCCGCCACCGGCGGGCCAGCCGGTGGTGCACGGTGTGCACGCCGGTGTCGAGGAGCTCGTAGGGCGGCGTCGTCCCGCCGCACCAGCCGGCCAGGGTGTCGCGTACGCGGGCGACGAGCACGTCGGGGGTGACCAGCTCGCCGCGCGGGGGGAGCAGCCAGTCGAGCCGCCAGGCGCCGTCGCCCATGGGGCGGGCGGAGACCTCGCCGGGGGCGCCGCGCCAGGGCGGCTGACGGTGCAGCAGCGCCTGGCCGGGCCAGGGGAGTTCGGCGCGCAGGGCGGCGACGGCGTGCCGCTCGACCCCGGTGCGGCCGGGGAAGCGGACGTCCAGGAGCTTGCGGACGGTCGACCGGGCGCCGTCGCAGCCGATCAGGTGGCTGCCGCGCCACCAGGTTCCGTCGGGGCCGGCCGTGTGGGCGGTGACGCCGTCAGCGTCCTGCTCGAAGGAGTCCAGCTTGCTCTCGGTGACGATCTTGATGAGCCGCTGCCCCTGAGCGGCTTCGCGCAGGGCGGTGGTGAGCGTGTGCTGGGGGAGGTGCAGCGGGGCGGGCGAGGTGCTGTAGTCGACCCGCTCGACGTCCTGGCGGCGGCGTACGGCACGCCAGCCGGTCCAGCGCACGGCCAGGCCGTCGAGCGCGGTGCCGGAGAGGCGCAGGGCCAGGTCGGCGGTGTCCTCGCGCAGGACGACGGTCCGCGCGGGCCGCTGCTCGTCCTTGCCGGGGCCCTCGTCGAGGACGACGCAGGGCACCGACTGGGCGGCCAGGGAGAGGGCCAGGGCGAGGCCGACCGGGCCTGCCCCGACGATGATCACCGGGTCCACGGCGCGGCTCCTCGTGCCTCTGCGTTGCTGGAGAGGCGGGTGGACGGAGCGGGGTGCGCGATCACACACCGTATGCAACCTGTTGCGCATGCTTGCGTCAAGTGACGAAGGCAGCGACGCCGGGGCGTCGCTGCCTTCGGGGAGGGCGTGCGCCCTCGTGCGCCCTGGTGGGGCGTCAGGCACCCCTGCCGGTCGCCTGGTCGGTCGCCCCGATCACGGCGACCTCCTCGGCGGTCTGCGGGCCCATCGCGGCACCGGTGCTCTTCTTGCGGCGGCGCAGCCGCTTCTCGAGCCAGCTCGCGAACGAGGTGAGGGCGAAGTTGAGCGCGATGAAGACGACGGCGACGACGACGAAGCTGGGGATCACGGACGCGTAGAAGGCGGCTGCCGTCTTGCGCGCGTTCAGCAGCTCGGTGAAGCCGAGCATGACGCCGCCGAGGGCGGTGTCCTTCACGATGACGACGAGCTGGCTGACGATCGCCGGCAGCATCACGGTGACGGCCTGCGGCAGCAGGATGGTCATCATGATCTGGCTCTTGCGCATGCCGATCGCCATCGCGGCTTCGGACTGGCCCTTGGGGAGGGACAGGATGCCCGCGCGGACGACCTCCGCGAGGACCGAGGCGTTGTAGAGGACCAGGCCGGTGACGACGGCGTACAAGGGGCGCGCCTCGGACGAGATGTCGGTCGACCGGGCGTAGAACTCGTTCGCGAAGAACATGAGAACGAGTACGGGGATGGCGCGGAAGAACTCGACGATCGCACCGGCCGGCAGACGCACCCAGGAGTGGTCGGAGAGGCGGGCGATCCCGAAAATCGCCCCTAGGGGCAGGGCTATGAGGAGTGACAGTCCCGCGGCCTTAAGCGTGTTCAGAAGCCCCGGCAGGAGATAGCCGGTCCACGTCGACGGCTCGGCCAGGAAAGGTCGCCACTTCGCCCAGTCGAGCTGTCCCTTCTCGTCAAGCACACTCAGCACGAAGTACGCGGCGAGTGCGAGCAGGAGGAGGAAGACGACGGACACGACCAGGTTGCGCGCCTTGGCCCGGGGCCCGGGGGCGTCGTACAGAACGGAGCTCATCGCTTCACCGCCACACGCTTGCCGACCCGTCCCAGGAGCAGACCGGTGGGGAGGGTCAGGAGTACGAATCCCAGCGCGATGACCGCGGCTACGGGAAAGGGTTGTGCCGTCTTCTCGATCATGGTCTTCATCAGCAGCGCCGCTTCGGCCACACCGATGGCGGAGGCCACGGTCGTGTTCTTGATGAGCGCGATCAGCACGTTGGTGAGAGGGGCCACGACGGAGCGGAACGCCTGGGGCAGGACGATCAGCGTCAGGACCTGGAAGAAGCTCAGCCCGATGGCCCGGGCGGCCTCCGCCTGGCCGACGGGAACGGTGTTGATGCCCGATCGGATCGCTTCGCAGACGAATGCGGCGGTGTACGCGGAGAGACCGAGGACCGCGAGCCGGAAGTCCCTGGTCGCGAAGACGTCCGGCGACCCCATCGTCACACCGAAGACACCGGCCAGACCGAGTGAGGTGAAGACGATGATGATGGTGAGCGGAGTGTTCCGCACCACGTTCACGTAGACGGTGCCGAAGGCCCGCATGAGCGGGACGGGGCTGACCCGCATTCCGGCCAGCACTGTTCCCAGCACCAGGGAAAATATGGCGGAGTAGAAGGCGAGCTGCACGGTGAGCCAGAAGGCACCGAGCAGGTCGAAATCTCCGATGAAGTCGAACACGATCTCCCGCGCCCTCGAGTGTGTTGATGGCGAAGTGCGCCGCCGTCACGGCCGGGAACGGCCCGACGGCGGCGCACCTTCCGTGCGCAGATGTCGCCCGAAGGCGACGGATCAGGCCTTCGGCGGGACGACCGTGCCGACCTTGGGCGCGGGCTCGTTCTCGTAGGTGTCGCCGAAGTTGTCCTTGACGGCCTGCTCCCAGGCACCGTCGGAGACCATCTTCTCCAGGGCGGTGTTGATCTTCGCCTTGAGGTCGCTGCCCTCCTTGACGCCGATGCCGTAGTTCTCGTTGCTCAGCTCCAGGCCGGCGAGCTTGAACTGGCCCTTGTACTGCTCCTGGGCGGCGTAGCCGGCGAGGATCGAGTCGTCCGTCGTCAGCGCGTCGACCTGGCCGCTGGCGAGACCCTCGATGCACTCGGAGTACGTGCCGAGCTCCTGGAGCTGCGCCTTGGGGGCGATCTTCTCCTTGACGTTCTGGGCGGAGGTCGAACCGGTCACCGAGCACAGCTTCTTGCCGTTCAGGTCCGTGCCCGACTTGATGTCGGAGTCGGCCTTCACGAGAAGGTCCTGATGGGCCAGCAGGTACGGGCCGGCGAAGTCGACCGACTTCTCACGCTCGTCGTTGATCGAGTACGAGGCGGCGATGAACTGGACGTCGCCACGCGACAGCGCGTTCTCGCGCTCCGCGCTCGGCGTCTCGATGAACTCGATGTCGCCCTCCGCGTAACCGAGCTCCTTGGCCACGTACGTCGCGACGGCCACGTCGAAGCCGGAGAACTTGCCGTCGGGGCTCTTGAGGCCGATGCCCGGCTGGTCGTACTTGATGCCGACCTTGATCTTCTTGCCGCCGCTCTCGCCGCCCGTGCTGTCCGAGCCGCCGTCGCCGTCGTCCCCGCCGCACGCGGTGGCGGTGAGGGCGAGTACCAGGGCGGCGGCGGTGGCCGCGGTGACCTTGCGAAGCTTCATGGTGAACATCCTTCGGTTACGAGGGTGCGGAGGTGCCGGAGTGCGGGTGCGCGTCAGTGGTGGAGGATCTTCGACAGGAAGTCCTTGGCCCGGTCGCTGCGGGGGTTGCTGAAGAACTGGTCCGGGGCCGCTTCCTCGACGATCCGGCCGTCGGCCATGAACACCACGCGGTTGGCGGCGGAGCGGGCGAAGCCCATCTCGTGGGTGACGACGATCATCGTCATGCCGTCCCGGGCCAGTTGCTGCATGACCTCGAGGACCTCGTTGATCATCTCGGGGTCGAGCGCCGAGGTCGGCTCGTCGAAGAGCATCACCTTGGGGTCCATCGCGAGCGCCCGGGCGATGGCCACGCGCTGCTGCTGACCGCCGGAGAGCTGGGCGGGGTACTTGTCCGCCTGCGAGGCGACGCCGACGCGGTCGAGCAGTGCGCGCGCCTTCTCCTCGGCGGCCTTCTTCTCCGCCTTGCGGACCTTGAGCATGCCCAACGTCACGTTCTCGAGCACGGTCTTGTGCGCGAAGAGGTTGAACGACTGGAAGACCATGCCCACGTCGGCGCGCAGCCTGGCCAGGGCCTTGCCCTCGGCGGGCAGTGGCTTTCCGTCGATGGTGATCTCGCCCGAGTCGATCGTCTCCAGGCGGTTGATCGTCCGGCACAGCGTCGACTTGCCCGAGCCCGAGGGGCCGATCACGACGACGACCTCACCGCGCGTGATGGTCAGATCGATGTCCTGGAGCACGTGCAGCGCGCCGAAGTGCTTGTTGACGTTGCTCAGTACGACCAGCTCGCCGGCCGCGGGCACGGCGTCCTTGGTCACCGATACTTCGGTCATCCGCCTCTTGCTCCGTCCTCATCGAGTGCGATTGGACATTAGTAATGCCGTACGACCTGCGTCATTACATCTGAGGGGAAATTGAGCATAACGATCCGGCCGCAACCGGACACACTGCGTGAACAGGACGCCCCGGTCCCGTACCGGCTGCATAACGGAACGTGCGCGTAACAGGAAGTGCCTTGACCAGGACACCGCTCATCGGCGTACATGCCTGGGTACGTCCGCGACCGCGGAGTGAACGACCGGTGATCGGAAGGGGGCCCCTTTGAGGCTGTTGCTCGTCGAGGACGACGACCACGTCGCCGCGGCCCTCTCCGCCGTCCTCAAGCGGCACGGTTTCGACGTGACGCACGCGCGCAACGGCGAGGAGGCGCTGCACGCCCTCCTGCCGCCGGGCGAGGGCGTCAAGCCGTTCGGCGTCGTGCTGCTCGACCTGGGGCTGCCGGACCAGGACGGCTACGAGGTCTGCGGCAGGATCCGCAAGCGCTCGGCCGTACCCGTCATCATGGTCACCGCCCGTGCGGACGTGCGCTCGCGCATCCACGGCCTCAACCTGGGCGCCGACGACTACGTGGTCAAGCCGTACGACACCGGTGAGCTGCTGGCCCGCATCCACGCGGTCAGCCGGCGCACCGGGCCCGACGAGGCGCAGCCCTCGGAGGAGCCCGAGGCGGGGCTGCGGCTCGGTCCGATCCGCATCGAGCTGCCCACCCGCAGGGTGAGCGTCGACGGCAGGGACGTCGCGCTGACCCGCAAGGAGTTCGACCTGCTCGCGCTGCTCGCGCAGCGGCCCGGAGTGGTCTTCCGGCGCGAGCAGATCATCAGCGAGGTGTGGCGGACCAGTTGGGAGGGGACGGGGCGCACCCTGGAGGTGCACGTGGCCTCCCTGCGTTCCAAGCTGGGGCTGCCCGCCCTCGTCGAGACGGTCCGGGGGGTCGGCTACCGGCTCGTCGTGCCCGCCTCCTGAGCCCCGTCGGCCCCGCCCGTGCGCAAGCTGCTGCTCAGACTCCTCATCGCCCTCATGGCGTGCGTCCTGCTCGCCCTGGGCTTCCCGCTCGCCATGAGCGTGGCCGCCGCCGAGCAGCAGGAGGTCGTCGTCGACCGCATCGACGACACGGCCCGCTTCGCCTCCCTCGCGCAGTTCATCTCCGAGGGCACCCAGGGGGCCGAGGAGAAGCGCTCCACCCTGGAGGCCGAACTCGACCGCTACCACGACGTCTACGGCATCCGGGCGGGGGTCTTCTACCGCAGCGACCGGGCCATGGCGGTCGCCCCGCGCGACTGGAAGGTGCCCCTGGACGGCCAGGCGCGCGCGGCCTACGAGGAGGCCTTCGACAGCCGCCGCAGCCACAACCCGCCCCAGGTGCTGCCCTGGCACGACGACGGGCGGATCGTCGTCGCCTCCCCGGTCATCCGCGACGGCGACGTGATGGCCGTCGTCCTGACCGACTCGCCGACCGACCTCGTGCGTGGCCGCATCCTGCGGGGCTGGCTGCTCATCGGCGTGGGGGAGATGTTCGCGATGCTCGTCGCCGTCGGGGCGGCGTTCCGGCTGACCGGGTGGGTGCTGCGGCCGGTGCGGACGCTCGACGGGGCGGCGCACGACATCGCCACGGGCCAGCTCAACTCCCGGGTCGCGGCGTCCAGCGGGCCGCCGGAACTCCGGCGCCTGGCACGTTCGTTCAACGAGATGGCCGACCACGTCGAGGACGTCCTGGAGCAGCAGCGCGCCTTCGTCGCCGACGCCTCCCACCAACTGCGCAACCCGCTGGCCGCGTTGATGCTGCGGATCGAGCTGCTGGCCCTGGAACTGCCCGAGGGCAACGAGGAGATCGCCTCGGTGCGCACCGAGGGCAAGCGGCTGGCGCGCGTCCTCGACGACCTCCTGGACCTGGCCCTCGCCGAGCACGCCCCGGCCGACCTCCAGCTCACCGACCTCGGCGAGCTGGCCGCCGAGCGCGTCGAGGCGTGGCTGCCGCTCGCGCGCGACAAGGGGGTGGATCTCGTGGGGGAGTGCGCCGCGGTGACGGCCTGGGCCGACCCGGTGTCCCTCTCCAGCGTCCTCGACGCCGTGATCGACAACGCGCTGAAGTTCACGCCCGGCGGCGAGCAGGTCACCGTCACCGTCGCCGCCAACGGCGAGACCTCCATGATCGTGGTGGCGGACCTGGGGCCGGGGCTCCCGGAGGACGAACTGGCCCGCATCGGCGACCGGTTCTGGCGTTCCACCCGGCACCAGAACGTCAAGGGCTCGGGTCTCGGGCTCTCCATCGCGCGCGCCCTGCTGCTCGCCGGGCGCGGGTCCCTCGCCTACGCGCCCAACGAGCCCCACGGCCTGCGGGTGACCCTCAGGCTGCCCCGTACGGCCCCCGCGGCCCCGGCGGGCGGCCCGCAGACCTGACCGGGCGCCGGACCCCGCAGCGGGGCGGCTACGGCTTCACCGAGCGGTAGTAGCGCCGTGCGCCATCGTGCAGCTCCAGCGGGTCGGTGTAGAGCGCGGTGCGGACGTCGACGAGCTGGGCGGCGTGCACCGCCTTGCCGATGGTGTCCCGGCTGTCGATCACGGCCCGGGTCAGGGCCTCCGTGAGACCGCGGTCCGCGCGGTCGGTGGTCACCAGCAGGTTCGCCACCGCGAGCGTCGTCACCGGCCGGCCGTTCTGGGCGCGGGCGTAGGCCGTCTCCGGCATCACGGCCGAGCGGTAGTAGCGGGCCACGCCGCCCATCCGGTGCAGCGCGTCGACCAGGTCGCCCAGCGGTACGAGGCGGATGTCGGTCCGCTTCGACAGCTCGGTGATCGCGTTGGTCGGCAGACCGCCGGACCAGAAGAACGCGTCGATGCTGCCGGCCTCGAGGCGGTCGTCCACGGTGTCGATGCCGTAGGACGTCGGGTCGACGTCCTCGTACAGGTCGAGACCGGCCGCCCGGAGCACCTGCTCCGCTATCAGCCGCACCCCCGAGTCCTCCGGGCCGACGCCGACGGTCGCGCCGCGGAGGTCGTCGATGGAGTCGATCGCGGAGTCGGCCCGTACGACGAGGTGGATGTAGTCGTCGTAGAGGCGCACGCACCCGCGCAGCCGGTCGCCGCCCGGACCGCCCTCCTGGATGTACTTCTCCACGGCGTCCGCCGCCGCGATGGTGAAGTCGGCCCTGCCGGTGGCCACGCGGGCGACGTTCTCCTGGGAGCCGTCGCTGTTCATCAGCCGCATGGTGACGTCGGGCAGGTCCCGCGCGGCCGCCGCCTGGAGCCGTTTGCCGTACAGCTGGTAGACGCCGGTGTCGATGCCCGTGCTGAAGCGCACCGTCCCCTTGGGGGAGGGGGGACCCATGGGGAGCAGCCACCACAGGAGCAGCCCGAGCGCCACCAGGACCGCCGCCGCCGACAGCAGGGCGCGGCGACCGCGGAGGCGGGGGAGGGACAGGGGCATGGCGCGATCCTGCCAGCTGGGGCCCGGGGTGACCAGGGGCGTTCCCCGCGGTGCACCTCCTCGGGAGCGCCCGCGCGCCGAGGCCGTCCCCTGGGGCGTCGGCGTGAGCGGTCCGCGCGGACCCTTACCCTGGACGGGTGACCAGCAGCAGTGACCGGACCGGAGCAGTGGACCACGTGGGTGAGAGTCGGAGCTACGAGATCCGCACGTACGGCTGCCAGATGAACGTGCACGACAGCGAGCGCCTGTCGGGCCTCCTGGAGGACGCCGGCTACGTGCGGGCCCCCAAGGACGCCGACGGCGACGCCGACGTGGTGGTGTTCAACACCTGCGCCGTGCGGGAGAACGCCGACAACAAGCTCTACGGCAACCTCGGCCGGCTGGCGCCGATGAAGACGAAGCGGCCCGGCATGCAGATCGCCGTCGGCGGCTGCCTGGCCCAGAAGGACCGCGACACCATCGTCTCCAAGGCGCCCTGGGTCGACGTGGTCTTCGGGACGCACAACATCGGCAAGCTCCCGGTCCTCCTGGAGCGGGCCCGGGTGCAGGAGGAGGCGCAGGTCGAGATCGCCGAGTCGCTGGAGGCGTTCCCCTCGACCCTGCCGACCCGCCGCGAGAGCGCCTACGCGGCCTGGGTGTCCATCTCCGTCGGCTGCAACAACACCTGCACCTTCTGCATCGTGCCCGCGCTGCGCGGGAAGGAGAAGGACCGCAGGACCGGCGACATCCTCGCCGAGATCGAGGCCCTGGTCGCCGAGGGCGTCTCCGAGATCACCCTGCTCGGCCAGAACGTCAACGCCTACGGGTCCGACATCGGCGACCGCGAGGCGTTCTCCAAGCTCCTGCGGGCCTGCGGGAGGATCGAGGGCCTGGAGCGCGTCCGCTTCACCTCGCCGCACCCGCGCGACTTCACCGACGACGTCATCGCCGCGATGGCCGAGACGCCGAACGTCATGCCGCAGCTCCACATGCCCATGCAGTCCGGCTCGGACACGGTCCTCAAGGCGATGCGCCGGTCCTACCGACAGGAACGGTTCCTCGGGATCATCGAGAAGGTGCGCGCGGCCATGCCGGACGCCGCCATCTCCACCGACATCATCGTCGGCTTCCCCGGCGAGACCGAGGAGGACTTCGAGCAGACCATGCACGCGGTCCGCGAGGCGCGCTTCGCCAACGCGTTCACGTTCCAGTACAGCAAGCGCCCCGGGACCCCGGCGGCGACGATGGACGGGCAGGTCCCCAAGGAAGTCGTCCAGGAGCGCTACATGCGCCTGTCGGCCCTCCAGGAGGAGATCTCCTGGAGCGAGAACAAGAAGCAGGTCGGCCGGACCCTCGACATCATGGTGGCCGAGGGTGAGGGCCGTAAGGACGGCGCGACCCACCGGCTCTCCGGGCGCGCGCCCGACAACCGGCTGGTCCACTTCACCAAGCCCGACGGCGACGTGCGTCCCGGGGACGTCGTCACCGTCGAGATCACCTACGCCGCCCCGCACCACCTGCTTGCCGAGGGCGCACCGCTCGGTGTCCGGCGGACCCGCGCGGGCGACGCCTGGGAGAAGCGCCAGGGCGCTCCCAAGGCCGCACCCGGGGTGATGCTCGGACTGCCGAAGATCGGCGTTCCGGAGCCGCTCCCGGCGGTCACCGGCGGCTGCTCGGTCGGCTGATCCGGGTCGCACGCCAGTAGGCTGCCGATCATGCTCGTAGCCGCCGCCGTCTGCCCCTGCCCGCCGCTCCTCGTCCCCGAGGTGGCCGCCGGCGCCGCCCCCGAGCTGGACCCGTTGCGGGCCGCGTGCGAACGGGCCGTCGCGGCGCTGGCCGAGGCCCGTCCGGACCGGTTGGTCGTGGTCGGGCCGGCCGACGTCGTCGGGGTGGAGACGTTTCCGCAGGGCGCCGCGGGTTCGTTCCGGGGCTTCGGCGTCGGTCTGGACGTGCGTCTGGGGTCGGCGCCGCTCGACGCGCACCGCGATGCCCCGCGCGGGGCCGGGGAGCTTGCGCTGCCGGCCTCGCTGGCGGTCGCCGCCGTCCTCCTGGAGCGTGCGGGCTGGACCGGGCCCGTGACGGGCGTCGGTGTCGGGGAACCTCTCGCGGCCGAGCGGTGTATCCCGTACGGAAGGACGCTCACGGCCGGGAGCGAGCGGATCGCGTTGCTGGTGATGGGGGACGGCAGCGCGTGCCGGTCGCTGAAGGCGCCGGGCTACCTCGACGAGAGGGCGACGGCTTTCGACGAGGAGGCGGCACGGGCGCTCGGGGCGGCGGACGTGGACGCCCTCGCGGCCCTGGACGCCGGGCTCGCCGCGGAGCTGAAGGCCGCGGGCCGCGCGCCGTGGCAGGTCCTCGCGGGCGCGGCCGAGGGCGCGGGGCTGCGCGGCGAGCTGCTCCACGACGACGCGCCCTACGGCGTCGGCTACCTGACGGCGCTCTGGTCGTAGGGCGGCCGCCTCACGACCGGGCGGCCGCCGCTGCCGACGGCGCGGTCAGGCCGCCGGGGGCGGGGGAGGAGGCGTGGTGCCCGTGGGGCCGCCGCCGGCTCCGCCGTCGCCCTTGTCGCCCATCCGGTCCAGGGCCTCCTTCGCCTTGCCCGTGCCGCTGCGGATCTGACCGCTGTACTTGCCCTTGGTCTTGGAGTCCACCGCCTTCGCGGCCTTGTCGATCCCCTGGTCGATCTTGTCGTTGTGCTGCTGCGCGAGATCGCCGACCTTGTCCTTCGCCGGCGCGAGCTTGGCCTTGAGCGTGTCCAGGAAGCCCATGGGGGCACCTTCCCTCGTCGGGACAATCCGACAAAACGGATTTTCGGTACTCATACCGTACTCGGGTGGGCGAGATCACGCCCTGCCCCCCTGTTCACGGCCCCGACGGTCCCGGGGCGGCCCGTCCGGTTTGCGAGACTGTCACCGTGAGCACCGCACCCCCCGCGCCGCGGGTCATCGCAGTCGTCGGACCCACCGCGGCCGGTAAATCCGATCTCGGCGTCTTCCTCGCCCGCGAGCTGGGCGGAGAGGTGATCAACGCCGACTCGATGCAGCTGTACCGGGGGATGGACATCGGCACCGCCAAGCTGACGCTCCCCGAGCGAGGCGGGGTCCCGCACCGCCTGCTGGACATCTGGGACGTCACCGAGGCGGCCAGCGTCGCCGAATATCAGCGCCTGGCCCGCGCCGAGATCGACCGCCTGCTCGCCGAGGGCCGCACGCCCGTCCTGGTCGGCGGCTCCGGGCTGTACGTGCGCGGCGCCGTCGACCGCCTCGACTTCCCCGGCACCGACGCCGCAGTCCGCGCCCGGCTCGAGGAGGAGCTGACCCTGCGCGGGCCCGGCGCCCTGCACGCGCGGCTGGCCGCGGCCGACCCCGAGGCGGGCCGCGCCATCCTGCCCGGCAACGGACGCCGGATCGTGCGCGCCCTGGAGGTCATCGAGATCACCGGCAAGCCCTTCACAGCCAACCTCCCGGGGCACGAGTCGTTCTACGACACCCTTCAGATCGGCGTCGACGTCGCCCGCCCCGAGCTGGACGAGCGCATCGCGGACCGGGTGGACCGCATGTGGGAGGCGGGGCTCGTCGAGGAGGTGCGGTCCCTGGAGGAGCGCGGTCTGCGGGACGGGCGGACGGCGTCCCGCGCGCTCGGCTACCAGCAGGTGCTCTCGGCGCTGGCGGGGGAGTGCACCGAGGACGAGGCCCGGGCGGAGACCGTGCGCGCGACCAAGCGCTTCGCGCGCCGGCAGGACTCCTGGTTCCGCCGCGATCCGCGGGTCCACTGGCTCAGCGGGGCGGCGGCCGACCGCGGCGAACTTCGCTCCCGGGCCCGCGCGTTGCTCGAACGACCGGTCACGACCTGATCACGTGATGGCATCGGGACGCCCCGGCCGCCATTCCGGCCGCCGTGAGCGTGCCATCATCGAGCATCGATCGACCGTTCAGGCTCTGAGTTGGGAGGGCGCGTGACGATGGAAGCGGGCCCCCGCGACACCGCGGACACGGCGGACGGGGCCCCGGGTCGGATCATCCCGGACGGGCCCGAGCCCGACGGCACTCCCCCCGCCCACCTGCGCGAGCCGCTGGGCGAGGAGGTCGAGGTCGAACTGCGGCCCCAGCGGCGGATGCGGATCTGGCACCTCGCGCCCATCACCGCGCTCACCGCCGTCGGCTCGCTGATGTTCGCCTTCCCGCTCGCCTTCGCCTACGAGGACGGCGGCGCGGTCGTCGCCATGCTCGGCCTGCTGCTGTGCTGCTGCGCCGCCGGCTGGGGCGTGATGGCGGCCCGGCGGGTCGGCTCCACCTGGCCCGGCCTCCCGCCGCGCGGCTCGGGCCGCCGCCCCGACTGGCGGGTGATCGCGCTGTACACACTCGTCGTGGTCGCCCTCGCCGTGCTCGCCGTCTGGCGCGTCGCCCGGCTGCGCTGACGCCGCCCCGAGGTCCGCGGGCCGGCGCCGTGCCGGCCGGTCCACCCGAGGCGCCGGACTGTCGCCGGTCCGCCGTACGATCGACGGCATGACCACCAGCGCGCCGATCGCCTTCCTCAAGGGTCACGGGACCGAGAACGACTTCGTGATCGTCCCGGACCCCGGCAACTCCGTCGACCTGCCCGCCGAGGCCGTCGCGCGCCTGTGCGACCGCAGGGCCGGGCTCGGCGCGGACGGCGTCCTGCACGTGGTGCGCAGCGCGGCCCACCCCGAAGCGGCCCACCTGGCCGACACCGCCGAGTGGTTCATGGACTACCGGAACGCGGACGGCTCGATCGCCGAGATGTGCGGCAACGGCGTCCGGGTCTTCGCCCGCTACCTCCAGCACGCCGGCCTCGCGGCCGAGGGCGAGCTGGCGATCGCCACCCGCGGCGGGGTGAAGCGGGTCCACCTCGACAAGAACGGCGACGTCACCGTCCTCATGGGCCGCGCCGTCCTCCCGGCGGACGGCGTCACGGTCACCGTCGGCGGCCGCAGCTGGGACGCGCTCAACGTCTCCATGGGCAACCCGCACGCGGTGGCCTTCGTCGACGACCTCGACCACGCCGGCCGCCTCCTGGAGCCCCCGGCCTACGCCCCCGCCGCCGTCTACCCCGACGGCGTCAACGTCGAGTTCGTGGTCGACCGCGGCCCCGGGCACGTGGCGATGCGCGTCCACGAACGCGGTTCCGGGGAGACCCGCTCCTGCGGCACCGGCGCGTGCGCGGTCGCCGTGGCCGCCGCCCGCCGCGACGGCGCCGACCCGGCGGTCACCGGCGCCCCGGCGACGTACACCGTGGACCTGCCCGGCGGCACGCTCGTGATCACCGAGCGGGCGGACGGCGAGATCGAGATGACCGGGCCCGCCGTCATCGTGGCCGAGGGCGTCCTCGACGCCTCCTGGTGGGACACGGGTGAGCGGTGAAGCTTCGCTCGAACGGGTGATCCGGTTCACGCTCGGCGAGAGCGGCCCGGCCGTACGTGGTGGGCTCGGTAGCATCAAGCACCGGCCCCCGAGGACGTCAGGTCGTCGCCCCTCGGCCCGTCGCCGGTCCCGTACGCCGGAGGTGCCCGTGAGTGCAGAGGCCGCAGACCCCGTGACCCCCGTCGCTCCCGCGCCGGAGAGCCGCCGCCGCGGCCGTCCGCGGCTGGATCTGCGCCGTCTCGGCCGGGCCGCGATGATCGGATCGGGTCCGCGCGAGCGCTTCTCCGACGCGCTGAGCCATGTGGCCGAAGCGCACCGCGCCCGCCATCCCGAGGCCGACCTCGCCACCCTGCACCGGGCGTACGTCCTCGCGGAGAGCTCGCACCGCGGGCAGATGCGCAAGAGCGGTGAGCCCTACATCACCCACCCGCTCGCCGTCACCCTGATCCTGGCCCAGCTCGGCGCGGAGACGACCACGCTGACGGCCTCGCTGCTCCACGACACCGTCGAGGACACCGACGTCACCCTGGAGCAGGTGCGCCGCGAGTTCGGCGAGGAGGTCGCCTACCTGGTCGACGGCGTCACCAAGCTGGAGAAGGTCGACTACGGGGCGGCCGCCGAACCCGAGACGTTCCGCAAGATGCTGGTCGCCACGGGGAACGACGTCCGGGTGATGTCGATCAAACTCGCGGACCGGCTGCACAACATGCGCACGCTCGGCGTGATGCGCCCCGAGAAGCAGGCCCGCATCGCGCTCGTGACCCGCGACGTCCTCATCCCGCTCGCCGAGCGGCTCGGTGTCCAGGCGCTCAAGACCGAGCTGGAGGACCTCGTCTTCGCGATCCTCCACCCCGCCGAGTACGAGGCGACCCACGCCCTGATCGAGGCGAACGCCCGCCGCTTGGACCCGCTGGCGGCCTTCGCGGAGGAGTTCCGCGCCGTCCTGCGCGAGGCGGACATCGACGCCGAGGTCCTGGTGCGGCCCCGGCACCACCTCTCCGTGCACCGCACCCGGGTCAAGCGCGGGGAACTGCGCGGGTCCGAGTTCGGCCGCCTCCTGGTCCTCGTCGGCGAGGACGCCGACTGCTACGCCGTCCTCGGCGAGCTGCACACCTGCTTCACCCCGGTGATCTCGGAGTTCAAGGACTTCATCGCGGTGCCGAAGTTCAACCTCTACCAGTCGCTGCACACGGCGGTCGCCCGGCCGGACGGCGAGGTCGCCGAGGTCCTCATCCGGACCCAGCAGATGCACACGGTCGCCGAGGCCGGCGTCGTCGCGCTCGGCAACCCCTACATCGCGCAGGACCCCGCCCAGGACGTCTCCGACCCGCCGGACGGCGAGCGTGCCGACCCGACCCGGCCCGGCTGGCTCTCGCGCCTGCTCGACTGGCAGGAGGCCGCCCCGGACCCGGAGACCTTCTACAGCTCGCTGCGCGCGGACCTCGCCCAGGACCGGGAGATCACCGTCTTCCGCACCGAGGGCGGCACCATCGGGCTGCCGGCCGGCGCGAGCTGCGTGGACGCCGCCTACGCCGACCACGGCGAGCAGGGGCACGCGGTCATCGGGGCCAGGGTCAACGGCCGGCTGACCTCGCTGAGCACGGTCCTGCGCGACGGCGACACCGTGCAGCTGCTCGTCGCCCCCGACACCGGCTTCGGCCCCTCGCCCGACTGGCTCGACCACGCCCGCACGCCCGCCGCGCGGATCGCGATCTCCGCCTGGCTGGCCGCCCACCCCGGCACGCACGAGGACGCCGACGCACCGCGCCCCGCACCCGCCGTCCCCGGTCTGCGGCGCGCCGCCTCCGACATGGTGGTGGACCTCCCCGGAGCCGGCCCGGTCCGGCTCGCCGGCTGCTGCACCCCCGTCCCGCCCGACGAGGTGACCGGCTTCGCGGTCCGTGGCGGGGCCGTGACCGTCCACCGGCTGAGCTGTCCGGCCGTGGCGCGGATGGAGGACCTCGGGCGGCCCCCGGTGGCGGCGCGGTGGGGTGCGCAGAGCGCGGAGGGCTGCCGGGTCACCCTGGTCGCGGAGTCCTTCGGCCGTCCGCACCTGCTCGCCGACCTCACGGAGGTGATCGCGGCGGAGGGCGCGGCGATCGTCTCCGCCACCGTTGAACCGCCCAGCGAGCAGCGCGTGCGGCACACGTACACCCTGCACCTGGCGGACGCGCTCGGCCTTCCCGCGCTGATGCGCGCGATGCGCGAGGTGCCCGGCGTCTACGACGTGAGCCGCGCGCAGCACCACGCCCCGGCCTGACCGGCCGGCGGACCCGGGCTCTCCGGCGGCCGACCGTCCTGACCGTCGGCCGTCGGGGAACCGGCCGCGCACCGCTCCCGCAGCCCGTACGGGTGGACCGGCGCGCGTTGACGACCGACTGTCCGTGGTCAGCTGATAACCGTGGGTGATGCCGCTCACCCTCCGCCGCCGCATGCGCGCAGGCCTCCTCGCCGCCGCCTCCGCCGCCGTGATCGCCGCCACGAGCCCGTCGCCCATCCCGCTGGGCATCGGCGACCCCCTCTTCCCGCACCTCGGGAACCCCGGATACGACGTCCTGGCGTACGACATCGCCCTCGACTACTCCGGGGACAACACCGCGCCCCTGGACGCCGTCACCGTCCTCGACGCCCGCGCGCTGACCCGTCTGCAACGGATCAACCTCGACTTCGACCGCGGGACCGTGACGTCGGTCGAGGTGGACGGCGAGCCCGCCGCGTTCGCCCGGGCCGGCGAGGACCTCGTCGTCACCCCCGACGCCCCCGTCGAGGCCTCCGCGCGGACCCGGATCACCGTGAAGCACACCAGCGTGCCGACGGGGAAGAACGACGGCGGTTGGGTGCGCACCGGGGACGGGCTCGTCATGGCGAACCAGGCGGACGCCGCGCACCGCGTCTTCCCCTGCAACGACCACCCCTCGGACAAGGCTATGTTCACCTTCCGGATCACCACCCGGAAGCCCGACCTGACGGCGGTCGCCAGCGGCCTGCCGATCGACGTCCGCACGTCCGCGGCCGACGGCGCCGTCACCGCCGCGTACCGGACCTCCCGCCCCATGGCCACCGAGCTCGCGCAGGTCTCGATCGGCCGGAACGCCGTCGTGCGCCGCACGGGCCCGCACGGCCTTCCCCTCAGGGACGTGGTGCGGACCGAGGACCGCGAGACGATCGAGCCGTGGCTGGCGAAGACCCCCGACCACCTGCGGTGGATGGAGAGCAGGGTCGGCCGCTACCCCTTCGAGACCTACGGCGTCCTCGCCGCCGACGTGACGACCGGCTTCGCGCTGGAGACGCAGACGCTGTCCCTCTTCGAGCGCCGGCTGTTCACCGAGCCGCGGCTCCCCGCCTGGTACGTCGAATCGATCATGGTCCATGAGCTGGCCCACCACTGGTTCGGCAACAGCGTCTCGCCGCGCAACTGGTCGGACCTCTGGCTGAGCGAGGGGCACGCCACCTGGTACGAGGCCCTGTTCACCGAGGACCGCACCGGGCGGTCGCTGCAGGAGCGGATGCGCAACGCCTACCGCAGGTCCGACCAGTGGCGCGCGGCGGGCGGGCCGCCGGCGGCGCCCGAGCAGCCCGCGCCGGGCAGAAAACTGAGCCTGTTCCGGCCCGTCGTCTACGACGGCAGCGCGCTGGTCCTCTACGCGCTGCGGGCCGAGATCGGGCAGGCCGCCTTCGACCGCCTGGAGCGGAGCTGGGTGGGCGAACACGCCCACGGCTCGGCGTCGACGGCCGACTTCGTGCGCCTGGCCTCGCGCACCGCGGCCCGTGACCTCACCGGCTTCTTCCAGGAGTGGCTCTACGCGCGGAAGACCCCCGCCATGCCGGGGCACCCGGACTGGACCTCCGACGCACCGGCCGAGGCGGGCGGAAAGGCGGCGAAATCCTGATGACGGGCCGGTCGGCGCCGTGGGACGATTCTGCGGTCGGCGGCGCTGCCGGGCCCGGAATTATCGGACGGTCCCACACGTTGGTACCGACAAGGACTCCCCTCCGCTCGTCGTGGGCCCCGCCCGCGTGACACCCGGGAATCCATCGATTCCATCGACGTAAGGATCAAATGACCTCCTCTTCATCCCCTTCCCAGAACGCTCAGAACGGTCAGCAGGGCTTTTCCGAGGGGCTTCGGGCCGACGCTCTGATGGAAGAGGACGTCGCCTGGAGCTACGAGATCGACGGCGAGCGTGACGGCGACCAGTACGACCGCTCCGAGCGCGCCGCGCTGCGCCGGGTGGCCGGCCTCTCCACCGAGCTCGAGGACGTCACCGAGGTCGAGTACCGGCAGCTCCGTCTGGAGCGCGTGGTGCTCGTCGGTGTGTGGACGTCCGGCACGGCGCAGGACGCCGACAACTCCATGGCCGAGCTCGCCGCCCTCGCCGAGACGGCCGGCGCGTTCGTCCTCGACGGGGTCGTGCAACGCCGCGACAAACCCGACCCGGCCACCTACATCGGCTCGGGCAAGGCCAGGGAGCTGCGGGACATCGTCCTGGAGTCCGGCGCGGACACGGTCGTCTGCGACGGTGAGCTCAGCCCCGGCCAGCTCATCCACCTCGAGGATGTCGTCAAGGTCAAGGTCGTCGACCGGACGGCCCTGATCCTCGACATCTTCGCCCAGCACGCCAAGTCCCGGGAGGGCAAGGCGCAGGTCTCGCTCGCGCAGATGCAGTACATGCTGCCGCGGCTGCGCGGCTGGGGTCAGTCGTTGTCGCGTCAGATGGGCGGCGGCGGGACCAGCGGCGGCGGCGGGATGGCCACCCGTGGTCCCGGTGAGACCAAGATCGAGACGGACCGGCGGCGGATCCGCGAGAAGATGGCGAAGATGCGCCGGGAGATCGCGGAGATGAAGACCGGCCGCGAGATCAAGCGGCAGGAGCGGCGCCGCAACCAGGTGCCCTCGGTCGCGATCGCCGGATACACCAACGCCGGCAAGTCCTCCCTGCTCAACCGGCTCACCGGCGCGGGCGTGCTCGTGGAGAACGCCCTGTTCGCCACCCTCGACCCGACCGTCCGCCGGGCCGAGACCCCGTCGGGGCGGCACTACACCCTGGCCGACACCGTCGGCTTCGTCCGGCACCTGCCGCACCACCTCGTCGAGGCGTTCCGCTCCACGATGGAGGAGGTCGGCGACTCCGACCTCATCCTGCACGTCGTGGACGGCTCGCACCCGGCGCCGGAGGAGCAGTTGGCGGCCGTGCGCGAGGTGATCCGCGACGTCGGCGCGACGAAGGTCCCCGAGATCGTCGTGGTCAACAAGGCGGACGCGGCGGACCCGCTCGTCCTCCAGCGCCTGCTGCGCAACGAGAAGCACGCGATCGTGGTCTCGGCGCGTACGGGGCAGGGCATCGACGAACTGCTCGCACTGATCGACGACGAACTGCCGCGGCCGTCCGTCGGGATCGAGGTCGTCGTGCCGTACACCGAGGGCCAGCTCGTCGCCCGGGCGCATGCCGAGGGCGAGGTGATCTCCGAGGAGCATCTCGCGGAGGGCACCCTGCTCAAGGCGCGGGTGCACGAGGTGCTGGCGGCGGAGTTCGCCCGCTTCGTACCGGCCGCTCACTGACGCTGTCCAGCACGACAGGGCCCGCCCCGGAGCAGTCCGGGGC
>NZ_JBHWZH010000035.1:0-49397 GCF_042728285.1 Streptomyces sp. NPDC060194
GGGCCGGACATCCGGCCCCGCCCCCCTTCGCCGTGCGGTCGCCCCGCCGCGCCTACCGCGCGGTCAGCCCGCCACGCCCGCCGCCACCGCGTCGATCTCCTGGCGGAACGGCATCGAGGACGACGCGCCCTCCTTCTGCACCGAGAGCGAGGCCGCGCCCGCCGCCCAGGTCAGCGCCTCCGACATCGGCCGCCCCTCGCCGAGGGCCACGGCGAGCGACCCGACGAAGGTGTCCCCGGCCCCGGTCGAGTCCACCGCCCGCACCTGCGGCGCCGGCACCAGGAACGGCTCCGCCTCCCGGTTCGCGTAGAGGCTGCCCTGCCGGCCGAGCGTGATGATCACCTCGGGGACGCGCTCCAGGAGCACACGGGCCGCCGCGTACGGGTCGGAGCGGCCCGTCAGCGCGGTCGCCTCGTGGTGGTTGGGGACGAGGATGTCGACGGCCGCGTACAGCTCGGGCGGCAGCTCCTGGGCGGGGGACGGGGTCAGGATCGTCCGCACCCCGTGGCGGCGGGCGGCCTCCGCACCCGCGACGACCCCGGAGAGCGGGATCTCCAGCTGGAGCAGCAGGGTGTCGTGGGCGGCGATGAAGTTCTCGTCCCCCGCGGCCAGCCCGCCGACCAGGCCGTTCGCGCCGGGGAAGACGACGATCGCGCTGGCTCCCTCCTCGTCGACCACGATGTGCGCGGTCCCGCTGGGGCCCTGGACCGTGCGCAGCAGCGTGGTGTCGACGCCGGACTGCTCGAACGTGGTCCGCATCAGCCTGCCGTGCTCGTCCGAACCGACCGCGCCGATCATCGCCGTGTCGCCGCCCGCGCGGGCCGCGGCGATGGCCTGGTTGGCGCCCTTGCCGCCGGGGACGGTCCGGAACTCCCGCCCGGTGATCGTCTCGCCCTTCTCCGGGGCACGGTCGACGTATGCGACGAGGTCCATGTTGGCGCTGCCGAGGACGGCGATGGTGGTCATATGGCGTGCGTCTCCCAGGGTCGGTCGTGCGGGGCGGGCGGGTCCTGTCGGTGGGGGCGGTGGGCGGTGCGTCGGGAACGGATGATCGATAAGCATGCCCCGCAGATCGGGCCCGATGCCGTCGGGTGGTTCCGGGATCTCTTCCACGGGCCGCGGAGGGCAATCGCGAGCCGCCCGCACGTCATGCGAGCGGCCGCCCGGAGGGCTCGGCGGCGCCGGGGTAAGTAAGGCCTAACTGTCTGGAACGGCACTTACATCGAACGTAGGATCGAGCCATGTCCGTCATCGAGAACGAAGCGCCCCTGCACGTGGCGCACCGCGACAACCACACGCACCGCGACGTGAACGGCGGCTGGCTGCGGCCCGCCGTGTTCGGCGCGATGGACGGCCTGGTGTCCAACCTGGCGCTGATGACCGGAGTCGCCGGCGGCGCGGTCGGCCCCCGCGGCATCGTGGTCACCGGCCTCGCCGGGCTGGCCGCCGGAGCCTTCTCCATGGCGGCCGGCGAGTACACCTCCGTCGCCTCGCAGCGCGAGCTGGTCCAGGCGGAGCTGGACGTCGAGCGCGGGGAGCTGCGCCGGCACCCGGTCGACGAGATGGAGGAGCTCGCCGCGCTCTACGTCGCCCGCGGGGTGGAGCCGGCGCTCGCCCGCGAGGTGGCCGTGCAGCTGTCGAAGGACCCGGAGCAGGCGCTGGAGATCCACGCCCGCGAGGAGCTGGGCGTCGACCCCGACGACCTGCCCTCGCCCACCGTCGCGGCCGTCTCCTCCTTCGGCGCCTTCGCGCTCGGCGCGCTGCTCCCCGTGCTGCCCTACCTGCTCGGCGCCACGGCGCTCTGGCCGGCCGTGCTGCTCGCACTCGTCGGCCTCTTCGCCGCCGGAGCGGTGGTCTCCGCGGTGACGGCGCGCTCCTGGTGGTACAGCGGGCTGCGCCAACTGGGTCTTGGCGGCGCGGCGGCCGGTGTGACGTACGCCCTGGGCAGCCTGTTCGGTGCCGCCCTATAGTGCATTCCTATACAGGAGCCCGCACAACCACTCGTTACCCGGCGGTTTCGATCCGTCGACCGATGGGCATGAGCTGTGAGCACCGCGGGCAACGACGCCTGCTCCGGCCCGACACCCCGTCGGGATGGAGTGCCGGCGGCCATCGCGCCACCCGTGCAGGCTCCTCCCGGCACCGCCCCGAGCGGTGTCCGCATGATGGAATGCGTCATCCACTTTTCGGGAAGCTTGCCATCATGTAACCTGCACGAAATTTCGCCAGGGCCAACGTCGTCCCTCGGTATCTGCATATGCCACGACGACGACGGGAGAGCCGATGCGTACCCACGCCTGGTCGCCCATGGACGGTCGCCCTGCCCCGCAGGGACTGTACGACCCCCGTAACGAACACGACGCCTGCGGTGTCGGGTTCGTGGCCACCCTGACCGGTGAGGCCAGCCATGAACTGGTCGAGCAGGCGCTGACCGTACTGCGCAATCTCGAGCACCGCGGTGCCACCGGCGCCGAGGCCGACTCGGGTGACGGTGCCGGCATCCTGCTCCAGGTCCCGCACGCCTTCCTCGACGACGCCACCGACTTCGCGCTGCCGGCCGCCGGCGAGTACGCCGTGGGCATGGCCTTCCTGCCGGTCGGGGACGCCGAGACCGAGGCCGCCACCGCCGCCGTCGAGTCGATCGCCGCCGCCGAGGGCCTGACCGTCCTCGGCTGGCGCGAGGTGCCGGTCGCCCCCGCGCTGCTCGGCAACGGCGCCCGCGCCACCATGCCGGTCTTCCGCCAGCTGTTCGTCGCCGACGGCACCAGCAGCGGCCTCGCGCTCGACCGCAAGGCGTTCGTGCTGCGCAAGCGCGCCGAGCGCGAGGCCGGGGTCTACTTCCCCTCGCTCTCCGCCCGCACCCTGGTCTACAAGGGCATGCTCACCACCGGCCAGCTGGAGCCGTTCTTCCCGGACCTCTCCGACCGCCGCTTCGCCACCGCGCTCGCGCTGGTGCACTCCCGCTTCTCGACCAACACCTTCCCGTCGTGGCCGCTGGCGCACCCCTACCGGTTCGTCGCGCACAACGGCGAGATCAACACGGTCAAGGGCAACCGCAACTGGATGCGGGCCCGCGAGTCGCAGCTGGCATCGTCCCTCTTCGGGGAGGACCAGCTCGACCGGATCTTCCCCGTCTGCACCCCCGACGCCTCCGACTCCGCGTCCTTCGACGAGGTCCTGGAGCTGCTCCACCTCGGCGGCCGCAGCCTCCCGCACAGCGTCCTGATGATGATCCCGGAGGCCTGGGAGAACCACGCCTCCATGGACGCCGACCGGCGCGCCTTCTACCAGTACCACTCCACGATGATGGAGCCCTGGGACGGCCCCGCCTGCGTCACCTTCACCGACGGCTCCCAGGTCGGCGCGGTCCTCGACCGCAACGGGCTGCGCCCCGGCCGCTACTGGGTCACCGACGACGGCCTCGTCGTGCTCTCCTCCGAGGTCGGCGTCCTCGACATCGACCCCTCCAAGGTCGTCCGCAAGGGCCGCCTCCAGCCGGGCCGGATGTTCCTCGTCGACACCGTCCAGCACCGGATCATCGAGGACGACGAGATCAAGGCCCAGCTCGCCGCCGAGCACCCCTACGCGGAGTGGCTCGAAGCCGGCGAGATCGGTCTCGGAGACCTGCCCGAGCGCGAGCACATCGTGCACACCCACGCCTCGGTCACCCGCCGCCAGCAGACCTTCGGGTACACCGAGGAGGAGCTGCGCGTCATCCTCACCCCGATGGCGAGGACCGGCGGCGAGCCGCTCGGCTCGATGGGCACCGACTCGCCGATCGCCGCGCTCTCCGAGCGCCCCCGGCTGATCTTCGACTACTTCACCCAACTGTTCGCGCAGGTCACCAACCCGCCGCTGGACGCCATCCGCGAGGAGCTCGTCACCTCGCTGCGCTCCAGCCTCGGCCCGCAGGGCAACATCCTGGAGCCGACGGCCGCGTCCTGCCGCAGCGTCACCCTGCCCTTCCCGGTGATCGACAACGACGAGCTGGCCAAGCTCATCCACGTCAACGCCGACGGCGACATGCCCGGCCTGACCGCCGCCACCCTCTCCGGCCTCTACCGGGTCTCCGGCGGCGGCGACGCGCTGGCCGCGCGGCTTGAGGAGATCACCGCCGAGGTCGACGCCGCCATAGCGGACGGCGCCCGGATCATCGTGCTCTCCGACCGGCACTCCGACGCCGAGCACGCCCCGATCCCCTCGCTGCTGCTCACCTCGGCCGTCCACCACCACCTCATCCGCACCAAGCAGCGCACCCAGGTCGGCCTGCTCATCGAGGCCGGCGACGTCCGCGAGGTGCACCACGTCGCGCTGCTGATCGGCTACGGCGCGGCCGCCGTCAACCCGTACCTGGCGATGGAGTCCGTCGAGGACCTCGTCCGTGCCGGAACGTTCCTGCCGGGTGTCGAGGCCGAGCAGGCCATCCGCAACCTCATCCACGCCCTCGGCAAGGGCGTCCTGAAGGTCATGTCGAAGATGGGCATCTCGACCGTCGCCTCCTACCGCGGCGCGCAGGTCTTCGAGGCCGTCGGCCTGGACGAGGCCTTCGTCGAGAAGTACTTCAACGGCACCGCCACCAAGATCGGCGGCGCGGGCCTGGACGTCATCGCCAAGGAGGTCGCGGCCCGCCACGCCAAGGCCTACCCGGCCTCCGGCGTCCCCTCCGCGCACCGCGCCCTTGAGATCGGCGGCGAGTACCAGTGGCGCCGCGAGGGCGAGCCGCACCTGTTCGACCCGGAGACGGTCTTCCGCCTCCAGCACGCCACCCGCAGCGGCCGCTACGACGTCTTCAAGAAGTACACCGAGCGGGTCAACGAGCAGTCCGAGCGGCTGATGACGCTGCGCGGCCTCTTCGGCTTCGCGTCCGGCCGCACCCCCGTCCCGCTGGACGAGGTCGAGCCCGCCTCCGAGATCGTCAAGCGGTTCTCCACCGGCGCGATGTCCTACGGCTCCATCTCCCAGGAGTCGCACGAGACGCTCGCGATCGCCATGAACCAGCTCGGTGCGAAGTCCAACACCGGTGAGGGCGGCGAGGACCCCGAGCGGCTCTACGACCCGGCCCGCCGCTCGTCGATCAAGCAGGTCGCCTCCGGCCGCTTCGGCGTGACCAGCGAGTACCTGGTCAACGCGGACGACATCCAGATCAAGATGGCGCAGGGCGCGAAGCCCGGCGAGGGCGGCCAGCTGCCCGGCCACAAGGTCTACCCGTGGGTCGCGAGGACCCGGCACTCGACGCCGGGCGTGGGGCTCATCTCCCCGCCGCCGCACCACGACATCTACTCCATCGAGGACCTCGCCCAGCTGATCCACGACCTCAAGAACGCCAACCCGGCGGCCCGCATCCACGTGAAGCTGGTCTCCGAGGTCGGCGTCGGCACGGTCGCGGCGGGTGTCTCCAAGGCGCACGCGGACGTCGTCCTGATCTCCGGCCACGACGGCGGGACGGGCGCCTCCCCGCTCACCTCGCTCAAGCACGCGGGCGGCCCCTGGGAGCTCGGTCTCGCCGAGACCCAGCAGACGCTGCTGCTCAACGGTCTGCGCGACAGGATCGTGGTGCAGACCGACGGCCAGCTCAAGACCGGCCGGGACGTCGTCATCGCCGCCCTGCTCGGCGCCGAGGAGTTCGGTTTCGCGACCGCGCCGCTCGTCGTCTCCGGCTGCGTCATGATGCGCGTCTGCCACCTCGACACCTGCCCGGTCGGCATCGCCACCCAGAACCCGGTGCTGCGCGAGCGGTTCTCCGGCAAGGCCGAGTACATCGTCAACTTCTTTAACTACATCGCCGAGGAGGTCCGCGAGCTCCTCGCCGAGCTGGGCTTCCGCTCGATCGAGGAGGCCGTCGGCCACGCCGAGCTCCTCGACACCCAGCGCGCGGTCAGCCACTGGAAGGCGCAGGGCCTGGACCTCGCCCCGCTCTTCCACGTGCCCGAGCTGCCCGAGAACGCCGTCCGCCACCAGATCGCCGCCCAGGACCACGGCCTGGAGAAGGCGCTCGACAACGAGCTGATCAAGCTCGCCGCCGACGCGCTCGGCGCGGACTCCGCCGAGGCCGCGCTGCCGGTCCGCGCGCAGGTCGCCGTCCGCAACATCAACCGGACGGTCGGCACCATGCTCGGCCACGAGGTGACGCGGAAGTTCGGCGGCGCCGGCCTGCCCGAGAACACCATCGACCTCACCTTCACCGGCTCGGCCGGCCAGTCCTTCGGCGCGTTCGTGCCGCGCGGCGTCACCCTGCGCCTGGAGGGCGACGCCAACGACTACGTCGGCAAGGGCCTGTCCGGCGGCCGCGTGATCGTCCGCCCGGACCGCGGCGCCGACCACCTCGCGGAGTACTCCACCATCGCGGGCAACACCATCGCCTACGGCGCCACCGGCGGCGAGATCTTCCTGCGCGGCCGGACCGGCGAGCGGTTCTGCGTCCGCAACTCCGGTGCCCTGGTGGTCTCCGAGGGCGTGGGCGACCACGGCTGCGAGTACATGACCGGCGGCCACGCGGTGGTCCTCGGCGAGACCGGGCGCAACTTCGCGGCCGGCATGTCCGGCGGCACCGCCTACGTGATCGACCTCGACCCGGCGAACGTCAACGCCGGCAACCAGGAGGCGGTCAGCCCGCTCGAGGACTCCGACAAGGAGTGGCTGCACGAGGTCGTGCGCCGCCACGCCGAGGAGACCGGCTCCACCGTCGCCGAGAAGCTGCTCGCCGACTGGGACGCGGCGCTCGCGCGCTTCAGCAGGATCATCCCCACCACGTACAAGGCAGTGCTCGACGCCAAGGACGCCGCTGAGCTCGCCGGTCTCTCCGAGCGGGAGACCACCGAGAAGATGATGGAGGCGGCGACCCATGGCTGACCCCAAGGGCTTTCTGACCACCGGCCGCGAGGTCGCGCAGACCCGCCCCGTCGGCGAGCGCGTCAAGGACTGGAACGAGGTGTACGTCCCCGGCTCGCTGCTGCCGATCATCAGCAAGCAGGCCGGCCGCTGCATGGACTGCGGCATCCCGTTCTGCCACAACGGCTGCCCGCTCGGGAACCTGATCCCCGAGTGGAACGACTACGCCTACCGGGAGGACTGGACGGCCGCCTCCGAGCGGCTGCACGCCACCAACAACTTCCCGGAGTTCACCGGGCGGCTGTGCCCGGCCCCCTGCGAGTCGGCGTGCGTGCTCGGCATCAACCAGCCGGCGGTCACCATCAAGAACGTCGAGGTCTCGATCATCGACAACGCGTGGGACCGCAACGACGTCAGGCCGCAGCCGCCGGAGCGGCTGTCCGGCAAGACGGTCGCCGTCGTCGGCTCGGGCCCGGCGGGTCTCGCCGCCGCCCAGCAGCTGACCCGGGCCGGCCACACGGTCGCCGTCTACGAGCGGGCCGACCGGATCGGCGGGCTGCTCCGCTACGGCATCCCCGAGTTCAAGATGGAGAAGCGGCACATCAACCGCCGCATCGAGCAGATGCGCGCGGAGGGCACCAAGTTCCGCACCGGCGTGGAGATCGGCCGCGACATCGACGCGATGAAGCTGCGCCGGCGCTACGACGCGGTCGTCATCGCCGCGGGCGCCACCGTCTCGCGCGACCTGCCCGTTCCGGGGCGCGAGCTGAACGGCATCCACTACGCGATGGAGTACCTGCCGCTCGCGAACAAGGTGCAGGAGGGCGACTTCGTCGCCCCGCCGATCACCGCCGAGGGCAAGCACGTCGTCGTGATCGGCGGCGGCGACACCGGCGCGGACTGCGTCGGCACGGCGCACCGGCAGGGCGCGGCCTCGGTCACCCAGCTGGAGATCATGCCGAGGCCGTCCGAGGAACGCCCGGGGAACATGCCCTGGCCGACCTTCCCGATGCTCTACAAGGTCACCAGCGCGCACGAGGAGGGCGGCGAGCGGGTCTACTCCGTCTCCACCACCCACTTCGAGGGTGACGAGGACGGCAACGTGGCCGCGCTGCACCTCGTCGAGGTGGAGTTCGTGGACGGCAGGCTGACCCAGAAGGCCGGCACCGAGCGCCGCATCCCGGCCCAGCTCGTGACCCTGGCCATGGGCTTCACCGGTACGGACCAGTCGAACGGTCTCGTGAAGCAGTTCGACCTCGGGCTCGACGAGCGCGGCAACATCGCCCGCGACGCCGAGTACCAGACGAACGTGCCCGGCGTGTTCGTCGCCGGCGACGCCGGCCGCGGCCAGTCGCTCATCGTCTGGGCGATCGCCGAGGGCCGCTCGGCCGCCCGCGGCGTGGACCGCTTCCTGACCGGCGCGAGCGAGCTGCCCGCGCCCGTCAGGCCGACCGACCGCTCGCTCATGGTCTGACCCCCGCCCGTCCCCGCCCCGGGGACGACCACAGACGTCCCGTACAACGGCGTACGGAACTGAACGCGGCGCCCGCCTACCGTCCCCGACCGGACACCAGGCGGGCGCCGCGGTATGTCCGGGGGCGGTTCCGGCGCGTCCGAGGGCCGGGGGAGCGGGCGCCGGGCGGACAATGGGCGGGGTGTCCGGCAGGGGTCGAGAGGTCTATACCTGTGACGCCAACCAGGCCTTCCATCAGGCGTGTTGCGTCCCGCGTAGCGATCATTGCGCAGGGCGCAACGCGCATTACGGTTCGGTCCCGCTCCTTTCAAAGGGTCTGGACCACACCCTCGTTCCTGCAACAGACTCACCCCCGCGACACCACAGGTATTCGGCACGGCACATGGGGAGCACCACATGAAGCGACGAGTCCTCGCGGCGGGGATCGCCCTGACCCTCGGGATGACGGCCACCGCGTGCGGCGGCGACAGCGGGGACAAGGCGGAGGGCGGCTCGACCGACGGCAAGGGCAAGACCCTCACCGTCTGGATCATGGAGGGCACCAACCCCGACGCCAAGCCGTTCTTCGCGGAGGCCGCCGCCGCCTTCAAGAAGAAGACCGGCGCGACCGTCAAGGTCGAGTACCAGCAGTGGGCCACCGCCCAGAAGAAGTTCACCACCGCCATCGAGGGCGGCCCCAAGCAGGTCCCCGACGTCGCAGAGGTCGGTACCACCTGGGTCCCGCAGTTCGCCGCCACCGGCGGTCTCGTCGACGTCAGCGCCGAGGTGGAGAAGTCCGGCCTCAGCGACGACCTCGTCGAGGGCCTGAAGGACGCCGGCACCCTGGACGGCAAGCAGTACGGCATGCCCTGGTACGCGGGCGTCCGCTCCGTCCTCTACCGCAAGGACGTCTTCGAGAAGCACAACCTCAAGGCCCCGACCTCCTGGACGGAGCTGCAGGCCGCGGCGAAGACCCTGAAGGAGAAGGAGCCCAAGATGGTCTCCTTCCCCGTCGCCGGCGGCGCGGAGATGTACGCCACCACCTTCATCTGGGGCGCGGGCGGCGAGCTCGCCACCGAGCAGGACGGCAAGTGGAAGTCGGCGATCAACTCGCCCGAGGCCGTGAAAGGCATCCAGTTCTACACGGACCTCGCGAAGAAGGACAAGGTCTCCCCGGCCAAGGTCAACACCTGGACCGAGAAGGAGGTCGGCGACGCCTGGAAGGCGGGCGAGGTCGCCATGTCCATCTCCGGCAACTGGACCCCGAAGGCGTTCACCGACGCCAACCCCGACCTCAAGGACAAGCTCGGCGCCGTCCCCATGCCCGGCCCCGACGGCGGCATGTCCCGCTCCTTCCTGGGCGGTTCGTACCTCTCCACCTTCAAGGGCGAGAACCAGAAGCTGGCCTTCGAGTTCGTCAAGCTGCTCACCACCGGTGAGTTCGCGTCGAAGTGGGCGAAGGAGACCAACTACTTCCCCGGCCAGAACTCCGAGCTGGAGAAGATCGCCGCCGCGAAGGACCCGCTGGTCGAGCCGTTCGCCACGCAGATGCTGGAGGCCGGCGCCACCGTCCCGAAGACCAAGGCGTACGGCGAGATCCAGGCCTCGCAGGTCGTCACCGGCATGATCCAGTCGATCCTCAACGGCAAGATGGGCGTCCAGGCCGCGGCCGACAAGGCGGCGAAGGACATGGACGCGATCTTCGCGAAGAGCGAGTAGGAACGCGCCCGCCCGGGGCCGGAGGGGTGGTCGCCCGCCCCTCCGGCCCTCGGCCACGTTCCCCGTTCGTCCCGGCCGCACCCGACCCGTGCGACCGGCCCCCACCCGAGGTACACCCATGAAGACAACGCTCCCCGGCGGCCAGGCCCCCGAGGCCGGCCCCCCGGTGCGGACCGCGGCCGTACGCCCGCCCGACCCGCGCTCCGAGGCCGCCCGGCGGCGCCGCAGGGCCACCGCGCTGACCCGCCCCTGGCTGCTGCTCGCCCCCGCCCTGATCGTGCTGGCCGGACTGCTGCTCTGGCCGCTGATCCAGGTCGGCAAGCTCTCCCTGCAGGACTACGAGGTCAAGTTCGGCGGCGGCGTCGGCACCTGGACCGGCCTCGACCACTACACGACGCTGCTCAGCAGCGAACTGCTGTGGAAGACGGTCCTGCCCAACACCGTCTTCTTCGCCGTCGCCTGCGTCGGCCTGACC
Source organism: Streptomyces sp. NPDC060194 (assembly GCF_042728285.1). Classification (NCBI taxonomy): domain Bacteria; kingdom Bacillati; phylum Actinomycetota; class Actinomycetes; order Kitasatosporales; family Streptomycetaceae; genus Streptomyces; species Streptomyces sp. NPDC060194. The sequence goes on from NZ_JBHWZH010000035.1 coordinate 10,476, forward strand.
GTCGCCCTCGGGACCGTCGTCGCCCTGCTGCTCAACCGGCTCGGCACCACCTGGCGGGTCATCTGCTCCACCGCGATCATGGCGGCCTGGGCGATGCCCGCCGTCACCGGCACCTACGTCTGGATCTGGCTCTTCCAGCCCGACGACGGCCTCGCCAGCCAGATCGCAGGATCCCTCGGCCTGATCGACCCCGAGACCACCAACTGGTTCACCGAACGGCTGCCGTTCTACGCCATCGCCACCCTCAACGTGGTCCACCACGGCTTCCCGTTCGTCGCCATCACCGTCTTCGCCGGGCTCCTCACCATCCCCAAGGAGCTCTACGAGGCCGGCATGCTCGACGGCGCCAACGCCTGGCAGCGGTTCTGGCAGATCACCGTCCCGACCATCAAGCCCGTCTTCCTGGTCGTGACGATCCTGTCCACCATCTGGGACTTCAAGGTCTTCACCCAGATCTTCGTCATGCCCGGCGGCAGCGGCTCCAACGAGGACGTCTACAACCTCGGCGTCTACTCCTACATCCAGGCGTTCGCCAAGAACGACTACGGCATGGGCGCGGCCGCCGCCGTCCTGCTCACCCTGCTGCTCCTGGCCATCACCGTCGTGTACATCCGCACGCTCTTCAAGCAAGGGGACGAGGACCTGTGAGCCGCCCCTCCACGACCGCACGGATCGGCCTCGGCGCCGGCGTCACCGCCCTGCTGGTCTTCACCCTGTTCCCCGTCTACTGGATGGTGTCCACCGCGCTCGACCCGAGCGCCGGCAACCGCGGCGCCGACCTGCTGCCCGGCGGCCTGTCCTTCGAGCACTTCACGTTCGTGTTCGAGAAGGGCAACTTCGGCACCTACCTGCTGAACTCGGCGGTCGTCGGCCTCGGCACCGTGCTGGCCGCCGCCGTGCTCGCGCTGTTCGCGGCCGTCGCCGTCGCCCGGTTCAAGTTCCGCTTCCGCACCTCGGTCCTCGTCATGGTGCTGATCGTGCAGATGGTGCCGCTGGAGGCCCTGGTCATCCCGCTCTTCATCCAGATGCGGGACTACGAGATGCTCGACAGCCTGCTCGGGCTGACCATCGTCTACATCGCCCTCTCGCTGCCCTTCGCGATCTGGACCCTGCGCGGCTTCGTGCAGACCGTGCCGAAGGAGGTCGAGGAGGCGGCGTACATCGACGGCTGCTCCTGGTGGCGGATGTTCCGCTCGGTGCTGCTGCCGCTGGTCGCCCCCGGGCTCGTCGCCACCAGCGTCTTCGCGTTCATCACCGCGTGGAACGAGTTCGTCTTCGCGTACACGTTCATGAAGGGCAACGACAAGTACACCGCCGCGGTGGGGATCTTCCAGTTCTTCGGTGAGAACTCGACCTCCTGGGGACCGGTCATGGCCAGCTCCACGCTGGTCACCCTGCCGGTGCTGATCTTCTTCGTGGTCGTGCAGCGCCGGCTCGCCTCCGGCCTCGCGGCGGGCGCGGTCAAGGGCTGACCCCTCCCGCAGCCGCCCCGGCCGGCCCCGGGCGGCTACGGGATCCGGTACTCGTCCCCGTACATCGACCAGGTCAGCGGGGTGTCCAGGGAGAGGTTGCCGGCCTTCAGGAAGGCCCGCTGGGCGGTGTCGATGCGACTCGTGTCCCGGTGGGCCTTCTCGCCGCGCATCACCTTGCGCCGCTCGTCGAGGAAGGCGTTCAGGTACGCGGTCTCGTCACCGCCCTCGGCCTTCGTCGCCGCCTTCCTCATCGCCGCCCTGCGGATGCCGTGGAACGCCTCGGGCTGCTCGCCCGGGCCGTGCACCACGATCGCGTCGTAGTAGACGAACTGACCGAGCGTCCCGAGTCCGTCCCGCTTCGCGAGCGCGACCGCCGGGTCGAAGTAGCCGCGGTCGCGGGCCGCGATCTGCGCGTCCTGGAACGCCGGCTCCTTCGCCTCCGCCTTCCAGGCCGCGGTGAACGCCCCGCCCAGACCCTCGTGCGAGGGCGTGCCGTCGACGGCACGCAGCGCGGGCAGGAAGCGGGCGAGACCGTTGTCCGGGTGGTCCTGCGTGTACCGCTCCACCAGGGCGAGCAGGTCGTGGGTGCCCGTGGTGAAGCCGATGATCCCGGCCGTGTAGCCGCGCCCGTCGCCGATGTCCTCGACGTACCCGAACTGCGCGCGCCAGTCCAGCGAGGAGTTCTCCGCGCTGGAGACGAGCCGCTGGGCGAGGTCCTTCTTGTCCGGGGCGGAGAGCCCGGCGGACGCGGCGGACGTCCGCGCGGAGCCCGCCTTCGCGTCATCGCCCCGGTCGTCCGAGGGCTGCGTGCAGCCGACCAGGAGCAGGGCCGGGACCAGGGTCAGGGACCACCACGAGACGCGCTTCACCCGGCCCAGCGTACGGGGGCGTCGAACACCCGCCCGCCCCCGTGTCCCGTGAGTCCCCGTCAGTCCGCCCGCGAGGCCGTCCGCGTGACGCGGGGGACGCCCGTGAAATTCGTCAACTTCCCTTTTCTGCATACCTGTTGGCACACCCCCGCCTTCTGTCTACGCTGGACGGGTGCTCCGCCCGGCGGGTCGGGACCCGCCCGCGCCGGGGCGGCGAGGGGGGAGACGCATGAGCGACCGCACCCGCAGGGCGCGCGACGGCGCGGCGAAGGCGGACGGCAGGCCCGCCGAGCCGCCCGCCGGCGAACGGATCGCCGACTGGGCCGACAGCAGGCTCGGGATCTACGGCCTCGCCAAGGCCAACATGCGCAAGATCTTCCCCGACCACTGGTCGTTCATGCTCGGCGAGATCTGCCTCTACAGCTTCCTGATCCTCATCCTCACCGGCGTCTACCTCACCCTGTTCTTCGAGCCCAGCGCCGCCGAGGTCGTCTACCACGGGTCGTACGAGCCGCTGAAGGGCGTGCTCATGACCCGCGCCTTCGAGTCCACCGTGGAGATCAGCACCGAGGTGCGCGGCGGACTGCTCATCCGGCAGATCCACCACTGGGCCGCGCTCGTGTTCGTCGCCGCCATGCTCGTCCACATGATGCGGGTCTTCTTCACCGGCGCCTACCGCAAACCCCGCGAGATCAACTGGTTGTTCGGCTGGACCCTGCTGATGCTCGGCCTGATCACCGGGCTCACCGGCTACTCGCTCCCCGACGACCTGCTCTCCGGCACCGGCATCCGCTTCGCCCAGGGCGCGATCCTCTCCGTCCCGGTGGTGGGCTCCTACCTGTCGTTCTTCCTGTTCGGCGGCGAGTTCCCCGGCACCGACATCATCCCCAGGCTCTACTCCGTGCACATCCTGCTGCTGCCCGGGATCATGCTCGGCCTGGTCGTCGCCCACCTGATCCTGGTCTTCGTCCACAAGCACACCCAGTTCGCCGGACCCGGCCGCACCGAACGCAACGTCGTCGGCGCACCGTTCCTGCCCGTCTACATCGCCAAGGCCGGCGGGTTCTTCTTCCTCGTCTTCGGCGTCCTCGCGATCATGGGCGCGGTCGCGACGATCAACCCGGTGTGGGTGATCGGCCCCTACCGGCCCGACCTCGTCGGCACCGGTGCGCAACCCGACTGGTACCTCGGCTTCTCCGAGGGGCTGATCCGGGTGATGCCCGCCTGGGAGATCGACGCCTTCGGCCACACGCTCCAGCTCGGCGTCTTCATCCCCTTCTCGCTCTTCCCGCTGGTCATGGCGGCCATCGCCGTCTACCCGTTCGTCGAGGCCTGGATCACCGGCGACAAGCGCGAGCACCACATCGCCGAGCGCCCGCGCAACAACCCCACCCGCACCGGCCTCGGCGTCGCCTGGCTCAGCCTCTACGGCGTCTGCCTGATCGGCGGCGGCAACGACATCGTCGCCACCCACTTCCACCTCTCCATCAACGCGATCACCTGGTTCGTCCGGATCGGGATCCTCGTCGTCCCGGTCCTCGCGTTCGTCGTCACCCGCCGGATCTGCCTGGGCCTCCAGCGCCGCGACCGCGACGTCGTGCTGCACGGCCGGGAGTCCGGCACGATCAAGCGCCTCCCGCACGGCGAGTACGTCGAGGTCCACACCCCGCTCACCCCCGGCGAGCTCTACACCCGCACCGCCCACGAGCAGCCCCCCGCGATCGAGCTCGGGCCAACCGTCGACGCGAACGGCGTCCGGCGCCGCGTCCGCCCCGCCGACCGGCTGCGCGCCCGGCTCTCCCGCGGCCTCTACGGGCCCGACGCGCACATCCCGAAGCCGACCGCCGAGGAGCACCGCGCACTGCAGGGCGGCGATCACCACTGAGTGTCGCGAAGTGCGCCGGAGGGGGTGCGTGCTAGTGTGGGGCCCGTTGCAGTTTTGGTACCCATGAACTTTATGTGCGCCTGACGGGAATGTAGACGTTCAGGCGCACATGTGTTTTACCGGCATTATCCGGATGGGACCGCAGACCTATCTCAGGAGAAATGTCATGGCTACTGGCACCGTGAAGTGGTTCAACTCGGAAAAGGGCTTCGGCTTCATCGAGCAGGACGGTGGCGGCGCCGACGTCTTCGCCCACTACTCGAACATCAACGCCCAGGGCTTCCGTGAGCTCCAGGAGGGCCAGAAGGTCTCCTTCGACGTCACGCAGGGCCAGAAGGGCCCGCAGGCCGAGAACATCGTTCCCGCCTGATCGCAGGAACATCGCGTTCGACGCGTCGTAGCCGGGGCCCGCACCTCTTGGGTGCGGGCCCCGGTTTCTGCTGTGCCGCCGCATCCCGGTGCCGCCCCCGCATTTCCCGAAAGGCATTCGCTGTATGACTCAGTCCTCTCGTCCGCCCCGCGGCGGCACCCGTCGGCCCCAGGCCGCCAGGACCTCGGTCAAGGCCCAGGGCTCCACGGGCGGCCGAACCCGGCGCAAGGCCGTCCCCCCGCAGGGTGATTTCGCAACTCCGGAGAGCGTGATACCTCCGCTCCCCGCGGTCTCGGCCTTCGACGAGCTGGACATGCCGGCGGCGCTCCTGAAGACCCTCACCGCGCAGGGCGTCACCGAGCCCTTCCCGATCCAGGGCGCCACCCTGCCCAACTCCATCGCGGGCCGCGACCTGCTCGGCCGCGGCCGCACCGGCTCCGGCAAGACGCTCGCCTTCGGCCTCGCCCTGCTCACCCGCACCGCGGGCCTGCGCGCCGAGCCGAAGGCCCCGCTCGCGCTCGTCCTGGTGCCGACCCGCGAGCTCGCCCAGCAGGTCACCGACGCGCTCACCCCGTACGCCACCGCCGTCAACCTGCGGCTCGCCACCGTCGTCGGCGGGCTCTCGCTGACCCGGCAGGCCGCCACGCTGCGGCGCGGCGCCGAGGTGCTCGTCGCGACGCCCGGCCGGCTCAAGGACCTCATCGAGCGCGGCGACGTCGCACTCGGCGAGGTGCGGATCAGCGTCCTCGACGAGGCCGACCAGATGGCCGACATGGGGTTCCTGCCGCAGGTCACCGCCCTGCTCAAGCAGGTCGCGCCCGGCGGGCAGACGATGCTGTTCTCCGCGACGCTCGACCGCAACGTCGACCGGCTGGTGCGGCAGTTCCTCACCGACCCCGTCGTGCACTCCGTCGACCCCTCCCAGGGCGCGGTCACCACGATGGTCCACCACGTGCTGCACGTCATCGACGAGACGGACAAGAAGGCCGTCGCCACCCGGATCGCCGCGCGCGAGAACCGCGTGATCATGTTCGTCGACACCAAGCGCGGCGCGGACCGGTTCGCCAAGCGGCTCCTCGCCAGCGGGGTGCGGGCGGCGGCGCTGCACGGCGGTCGCTCGCAGCCGCAGCGCAACCGGACCCTCGACCAGTTCAAGAACGGTCAGGTCACCGCGCTCATCGCGACCAACGTCGCCGCGCGCGGCATCCACATCGACGACCTCGACCTCGTCGTCAACGTGGACCCGCCCATGGACCACAAGGACTACCTCCACCGCGGCGGCCGCACCGCGCGGGCGGGGGAGTCCGGCAGCGTCGTCACCCTCGTCCTGCCCGACGAGAAGCGCGAGATGACCAAGCTGATGAGCGACGCGGGCATCACCCCGCACACCGCGCGGGTGAAGTCCGGCGACGAGGAGCTCGTCCGGATCACCGGGGCGCGGGAGCCGTCGGGGGTGCCGGTCGTCCTTGAGGTGCCGCAGCAGGCGGTCGCGGAGCCGAAGGCCTCCGGCGGCAGGCGGCGGCGGTCCTCCTCGGCGGGGGCGTCCGCTTCGGGCGCCTCGGCCGCGGCCGGGCGTCCGCGGCGCGGCGAGGCGGCCGGGTCCGCCGGCGGCACGGGGCGTACGGGTTCTACCCGGGCCGGCGGCCGCGGGCAGGGACAGGGTTCGGCGGCCGCGGCCGCCGGGGCGGGCCGGCGGCCCCAGGGCGAGGGCCGCGGACGCGGTCCGGCGTCGGGCGGGACGGGCGCGAACGCCGGCACCGGTGCCGGTTCGCCCGGCCGCCGTCGCGGGCGCGGCTCGCGCGGCGGCGGCCGCGCGGCCGCCTGACGCGCGGGGTTCTCGCGCGCGGGGTTCTCGGGGCGGGGTCGGACGGTGTCCGGCCCCGCCCCTTCGCGTGTGCCACCGGTCCGTCGTCGGCCGAAACGCGGTTGCGGGTGGGCCCCGGCGGTGTGCTGGGATGGGCGGATGCGACACGACACCCTGCCCGACCAGGTCGATCACGGTGACTATCCGGGCGTCTCGACGCCGTGGGACGACCCGGCCTGGCGGGTGCGGGTCACGGACTGGGTGCAGGACGCCCTTGACGGGCACGGGCTGCGGGTCGACGGGCGGGCGGCCGTACGGGTGCGGCCGTGGTCCGTGCTGCTGAGGGTTCCGGTGCGGGCCGGGGACGGGGGCGCGCAGACCGTCTGGTTCAAGGCGAACCCCGCCGGGTCCGCCTTCGAGGCGGGGCTCGGGCAGGTCCTCTCCGACATCGCACCCGCCGACGTACTGCTGCCGCTGGCCGTCGACGCCGGCGAGGGGTGGGCGCTGCTGCCCCAGCACGCGGGGGTGCTGCTGGCCGACGCGGTCGCCGCGGCGGGGACCTCCGACGGGGAGGGCGTCCGGCTCTGGGAGGCCCCCCTCCGGCAGTACGCCGCGCTCCAGCAGACCGTGGCCCCGCACGTCGACCGGCTCGCAGCCGCCGGCGTCCCCGACGGACGCCCGCACGCCCTGCCCGGCCTCCTCGCCGGACTCCTCGACTCCACTCCCGCGCTCTCCGACGCCGACCGGACGGCGCTCACCGCGCTGCTGCCCCGCTTCACCGCCTGGTGCGAGGAGCTGGCCGCGATCGGCGTGCCCGCGTCCGTCGACCACGGCGACCTGCACGCCGACCAGGTCTTCGGCCCCGACCCGGCCACCGGCCGGTACACCTTCTTCGACTGGGGCGACGCGATGATCGCCCACCCCTTCGCGAGCTTCCTCGTCACCTCACGCGTCGTCGAGCGCCGCTTCGGCCCCGCGACGGTCGCGCGCCTCCGCGCGGTCCACCTCGACGCCTGGTCCGACGGCACCCGGTCCCGCCCCGACCTCGAGCGCGCGCTCGACCTCGCGGTGCGCCTCGCGCCCGTCGGCCGCGCCTGCTCCTGGGCGCGCCTCTTCCCCCAGCAGGGCGCGGTCGCCGCCGCGACCGCCCCCCAGTCCGCCCGCTGGCTGCGGGTCCTCCTGGGCGAGCCGCTCGACTGACCCGGCCGGGACTCACGTCACCGGGCGGCGGGGTGTCGTGTGTGACAGGCGGGCGCGGACGTGGTCGTCGGTGAGGTGGGGGAGGGCGGAGGCGGCGAGGACGCGGGCGGGGCTGCCAGCGGGCTCGTCGGCGAGGAGCTGCTCGAGGGCCGGTATGCAGCGCACGTCCTGACGGAGCGCCAGCCCCAGCGCGGCCCGCGCGGCGATCTCGCGGCGCGGGTCGCGGCGGAGGTCCGCCAGGGCACTCCGCACCGCGGGGGAGTCCTCGCCCGGCCGCGCCAGCGCCGCGCAGGCGTGCGCGCGCACCTCGTCGTCGGGGTCGCGGCTGAGCACGATCAGCGGGGCGACGACCGGGTCCGCCCCCGTCGTCGCCCCCGGACCTCCCTCCGCGGCCGCGCCCGACCCGCGCCCCCCACCGCCCGGCGCGTTGCGCACCGGGAGAGCGGGCCTGGCAGCCCGGTCCGCGCCCGCACCGGGGCCGCCCGCCGGTCCCGTGCCGCCGACGGCCCACCCGCCGGCCCCGTCCGCCGTCTGCGCGCCCGGTGCGGCGCTCGCGCTGCCGGACCCGGCCGAGCCGGGGGCGTCCCGCCGGACCGGGCGGTCCGCGGTGGGGGCCGCCCACCAGGACGCACCGTCGGCCCTGCCGGCCGGGCGGCGGCCGTCGCTCCCGGCCGCTCCCGTCGCCGCGCCGAACGGGAGGACGCCCAGCCCCGCGGCGACCGCGCGGCGGACGGGGGCCGAGGGGCTCCCGGCGTGGCGCAGGAGCGCGGGCACGGCGGCCGGGTCGTGCTGGGCGGCGAGCGCGGTCAGGGCGTGGGCCAGGAGGAGGTCGTGTTCGGCCCGGTCGGCGAGCTCCAGGAGAGGGCCCAGGGCGCGGGCGGCGAAGGGGGGCCGGCCCGGGCCGTCGAGGCCGAGGCCGGCAAGGACCTCCGCGCCGAGCGTCTGCCGCAGCGGGTCGTCGCTCCCGCACCACACCAGCGCCGCCCGGAGCGTCTCCTCGTCGCCGAGCGCCCGCAGCGCGCGCACCGGCACCGTCCAGCCGTCCAGGCGGGGGTCGCCGCACCGCAGGGCGCGCTCGGCCAGCGCCGCGAACGAGACCCGCACCCCGAGCGCCTCCTCCAGGAGCGTGGCTATCGCCGCGTGCCCGGTCTGCTGCTCCGCGCCCCGCACCGGCCGGCCCGCCACGAACCGCTCCGCGACCAGCGTCACCCCGCCCGCCTCGACGAACCGCCGCACCACCGTCTCGCCCGGCTCCGACGCCCCCTCCTCCACCACCCGGCGCAGCTCACCCTCCGCGTCGAGCCCCGCCCACCGCAGCGCCTCCGCGAGCGCGGCCCGGACCCCGCCCGCCCCCGCGCCGAGCAGCGCCCGCACACACCCGACCGAGCCCCGCCGGGTCGCGAGGACCAGCGGCGGGTCACCGCCCGGCACCCCCAGGTCGGGCGACGCCCCGTGCGCGAGCAGGGCCGCGACCACCTCGGTGTGCCCGAGCTGCGCCGCCCACACCAGCGCCGTGAACCCGAACCCCTCGCGCAGATCCGGCCGCGCCCCGCCCGCGAGCAGCGCCCGCACCGTCCCGGCGTCCCCGCTCACCGCCGCCGCGCACAGCGGCAGTTCGTCCGCGTCGACGCCCGACGGCCGGTCCGGGTGAGCGCCCGCCGCGAGCAGCAGCCGGACACAGCCCGCCTCCTCCCGCACCGCCGCCCGGTACAACGGCGTCTCCCCGTCCTCCCCGACCCCTTCCGGATCCGCCCCGGAGCGCAGCAGCCGCAGGACGAGGTCCTCGTCACCGGTGTCGACGGCGTCGGTCAGGGCGGCGCTCGGGTCGTGCGTCATCCCATGACTGTAAGCAGACGGCCGGGGCGAACGACCGGCTAGGTGTCGCACTCCCACACCGACCGGCACAGCCCGCACCGCGCCCGCACCCGGCCGCGCACCGGAAGCCGTATCCGCTGGTGGCACGCGGGACAGGGGAACGACACCCGAGGCGGGTCCGCGTCGAACGCGTAAGGCGCGTCCGCGCCCGCCCGGCCCGCCCTGCGGTCGCGGGCGTAGCGCCGCCGGCCCGCCCAGCCGGCCGCCGTCAGCGGGGGCTGCCGGACGTCCCGCCCGGCCGCCTCCCGGCCCGCCACGTACGCCGTGTACGCCTGCGGGCTGGAGAACCACACCGACGGGTCCTCGCCGAACAGCCGGGCCCGTTTGGCGAGCACGAACCCGAACTCCTCCGGCGTCAGGTAGCCGAGCTTCTGGCTGGAGTCGGCGTCCTCGCGGAACGCGTCGAGCAGCAGCCAGCCCGCGCCCAGGTACGCCGTCGCCGTGTCGGTGAGGATCTCGTTGTCCCGGGTGCCGGGGAAGGAGAGGCCCAGGCGGTGCAGGTAGACGTGCATCACCTCGTGGGCGAGCGCCGCCCCGATGTCCCTGCGGTGGTGCCTGAACCGGTCGTTGAGCTCGATGAAGTACTCCGGCCCGCCCGCCAGTTCGACGTTCGCCGCGTGCTCCATCTCCCGGAACGTGACGACCACCCGCGCGTCCGGCAGCCGCAGGTGCCGCACCATCGTCCGCGCCACCCGCTGCACCCCCAGGTGCAGGTCGTCCGCGTCGGCGAACGCCACGTCCCCCGCGGCGACGCTGGTGTCGAACGTACGCACCGTGTCGTACGACAGCCGCCGGTACAGCGCCGTCACCGCCGACCGCACCGTCCCCAGATGCGGGAAGCCGTGCTCCACCGGCCCGCCTCCAGCCATCCTCCGCCCCCTTCGCCCCACGCCTCCCCGACGCACCCGCCCCCTTCGTTCTGCCCCGGTTCCGAGCGCTTCGACCACCGTGGAGCGGGCCACCGACCACCGCCCGCGCCCGCCCGCCGCCGTCGCCCCCGCGCGGTGCGGCGGGCGAAGATCGCGGCACGTAGGCTTGCCCACCATGACCACCAGCGAAATCGACGGGTCCGTGCAGGCCGAGCTCGACCGGCTGCGCGAGAGCATCGACAACATCGACGCCGCCGTCGTCCACATGCTCGCCGAGCGCTTCAAGTGCACCCAGCAGGTCGGCCACCTCAAGGCCCGCCACCAGCTCCCCCCGGCCGACCCGGCCCGCGAGGCCCGCCAGATCGAGCGGCTGCGCCAGCTCGCCCTCTCCGCGAACCTCGACCCCGCGTTCGCCGAGAAGCTGCTCAACTTCATCATCGCCGAGGTCATCCGCCACCACGAGACCATCGCCGGCGGCCGCCCGGACACCGAGCGGTCCGCCTGACCCAGGGGCCCCCGCGCGTGTGTCCGCCCGCGCGCGCCCCACGCCATTCCGTACCCCCGTGCGCCGGACACCGCCCATCAGGCAGCATGTCCCCATGTCCGTACTGACGCGCGACGAAGCGCAGACCCGAGCCGCACTCCTCGACGTCCACGGGTACACGGTCGACCTCGACCTGACCCGCGGCGAGGAGACCTTCGCCTCCCGCACCGCCATCAGCTTCACCGCCCGCGCGGCCGGAGACACCTTCGTCGAGCTCAAGCCCGCCGCGCTGCACTCCGCCACCCTCGACGGAGAGCCCCTCGACGTGGCCCGCCTCACCGACGGCCGGCTCCCGCTGACCGGCCTCACCGCCGGCGAGCACCGGCTCACCGTCGAGGCCGACATGCGCTACTCCCGCACCGGCGAGGGCATGCACCGCTTCACCGACCCCAGCGACGGCGAGACCTACGTCTACACCCAGCTGTTCCTCGACGACGTCCAACGCGTCTTCGCCGCCTTCGACCAGCCCGACCTCAAGTCCGTCTTCGACCTGAGCGTCACCGCCCCGCAGGAGTGGACCGTCCTCGGCAACGGCGTCGCCACCCCGCACGGCGACGGCCGCTGGACGATCGCCCGCACCCCGCGCATCTCCACCTACCTCGTCGCCGTCGCAGCCGGCCCCTGGCACTCGGTCACCACCGAGCACGCCGGCCTCCCCTTCGGCCTGCACTGTCGGCGCTCCCTGGCCCCCCACCTGGAGGCCGACGCCGACGAACTCCTCGACATCACCCGCGCCTGCTACGACCGCTACCACGAGAAGTTCGACGAGCCCTACCCGTTCGACTCCTACGACCAGGCGTTCGTCCCCGAGTTCAACGCCGGCGCCATGGAGAACCCCGGCCTCGTCACCTTCCGCGACGAGTACGTCTTCCGCTCCGCCGTCACCGACACCCAGCGCCAGACCCGCGCCGTCACCATCGCCCACGAGATGGCCCACATGTGGTTCGGCGACCTCGTCACCCTCCAGTGGTGGGACGACATCTGGCTCAACGAGTCCTTCGCCGAGTACATGGGCTACCAGACCGTCGCCGAGGCAACCCGCTTCGCCGACCCCTGGACCGACTTCGGCATCGCCCGCAAGGCCTGGGGCTACGACGCCGACCAGCGGCCCTCCACCCACCCTGTCGCCCCCGACCCCGAGGCCGTCCCCGACACCGCCTCCGCGCTCCTCAACTTCGACGGCATCTCCTACGCCAAGGGCGCCTCCGCCCTGCGCCAACTCGTCACCTGGCTCGGCGAGAAGGACTTCCTCGCCGGCATCAACGCCCACTTCACCCGGCACCGCTTCGGCAACGCCACCCTCGCCGACTTCATCGACAACCTCGCCTCCGCCACCGACCGCGACGTCCACGCCTGGGCCGACGCCTGGCTGCGCACCACCGGCATCGACACCCTCACCCCCGAACCCGTCACCGAAGGATCCGGCTGGCGCCTCACCGTCCACCGCGACGGCAGCCGCCCGCACCGCATCACCGTCGGCGCCTACGACCACGACCTCGTCGAGCCCACCCGGCTCGTCCCGCGCGAGGACTTCGAGATCGACGTGCCCGGCCCGTCCTCCGACGACGCCCCGACGCACCCCGGCCGCCGCCCCGATCTCGTCCTCCTCAACGACCACGACCTCAGCTACGCCAAGGTCCGCCTCGACGCCGCGTCCTGGACCGCCGCGCTCGCCGGCCTCTCCTCGCTGCCCCGCCCGCTGAGCCGCACCGTCGTCTGGAACGCCGCCCGCGACATGGTCCGCGACGGCGTCCTCGCCCCCGCCGCCTACCTCGACGCCGCCCGCGCCCACCTGCCGCACGAGAGCGACCTCGCCGTCGTCCAGGGCGTCCTCGCCTTCGCCACCACCCAGATCACCGACCGCTACCTCGCCGACGACGACCGGCCCGCCGCGCTCGCCCTCGTCACCGACCTCTGCCGCGACATCCTGCGCCGCACCGAGGACGGCAACGCGCCGGGCCTGCGGCTCACCGCCGTCCGCCACTTCATCGCCGCGGCGACCCAACCGGACGGCATCCGCGACTGGTTCGACGGCGGCAGCGTGCCCGGCGGCCCCGACCTCGACCCCGAACTCCGCTGGAGCATCCTCGGCCGACTCGCCGCCCTCGGCGAGACCGACGAGGCCGCGATCGCCGCGGAACTGGCCCGCGACACCAGCGCCACGGGGCAGGAGGGCGCGGCGCGCTGCCGGGCCGCCCTGCCCACCCCCGACGCCAAGGCCGCGGCCTGGTCGGCGCTCTTCGACACCGACGACCTCTCCAACTACCTCTTCACCGCCACCGCGCAGGGCTTCTGGCAGCCCGGCCAGACCGACCTCACCGCCCCCTACGCCACCCGCTTCTTCACCGACGCCCCCGCGCTCGCCACCCGCCGCGGCCCCGCACTCGCCGTCGCCGCGGGCCGCCACGCCTTCCCTCGCTTCGCCGCCACCCCCGAAACCCTCCGCCTCGGCGAGAAGACCCTCGCCGAGGACGCCCTCACCCCGGCGCTCCGCCGCCAACTCACCGACCAACTCGACGACTTGCGGCGCGCGCTGGTGATCCGAGGGGCGTAGCCCGGCCGGGGCGGGCGCAAAGGTCGTTGGCGCTCGGCGCTGTGGGCACAGCCAGGTGCCAACTTCGACGCCGAGCCGCACAAATTTCAGCCCGGCCGGCGATTGAGGCCACCGGGCGTAGCCCGGTACGCGCCGCCAGGCGCAATGCCGCCCGGCGAGGGACTTGGGGAAGGGGCGGGTGGGGGAGGAAACCGGGGCGAAGCCCCGGAAGCCATAGCACCCGGCACCCCCCTCCCGCAGCCCCCGTCCCCCTTTCGGGTTCAAGTCCCCCGAGAGGGCGGGCCGGGCCGCCCGGTCCGTACAGGCTGGTCACCGACCACGCCCGCACGGCCGAAGGACCACCGCATGCGCACGCCGCCCGCCCTCGCCGGAGGCACCCACGGCGCCGACGCCCTGCGACCCCTGCTCGAGACCGTGCTGACCGCACTCGCGGCCGGGGCCGCCGCCCGCCCCGGCCCCCTCCCCGCCGGCGGCCCGGCGCACACCGCCGCCACCGTCCGCGCGGCCGTCGGGGACCTCCTGCCCGACAAGGGCGACCCCCAGGCGCTCGCCACGATCACCCGCGCGCTCGCCGAAGGCTCCGCCGACCCCGCCCACCCCCACTGCGCCGCACACCTCCACTGCCCGCCCCTCGCCGTCGCCACCGCCGCCGACCTCGCCGCGAGCGCGCTGAACCCCTCGATGGACTCCTGGGACCAGGCCCCCGCCGCCTCCGTCGTCGAGCACCTCCTCACCCGCACCCTCGCCGCCGAGGTCTACCCCGCCACCCACCCCGACGCGCCCGCCGACGCCCTCGTCACCACCGGCGGCACCGAGTCCAACCAACTCGCCGCCCTCCTCGCCCGCGAACGCCGCCACCCCCGCATCGTCCACGGCGCGAACACCCACCACTCCGTGCCCCGCGCCGCCTGGCTCCTCGGCCTGCCCGCCCCCGTCGCGGTCCCCACCCCCACCGGCACCCTCGACCCCGCCGCCCTCCACGACGCGCTCACCGCCCTGCACGGCGAGCCCGCCCTCGTCGTCGCCACCGCCGGCACCACCGACGCCGGACTCATCGACCCCCTCCCCGCGATCGCCGACATCTGCGCCGCCCACCACGCCCGCCTCCACGTCGACGCCGCGTACGGCGGCGGACTCCTGCTGTCGAACACCCCCGCCCGGCGCGCCCTCCTCGACGGACTCGACCGCGCCCACACCGTCACCCTCGACCTGCACAAACTCGGCTGGCAACCCGTCGCCGCCGGACTCCTCGCCGTCCGCGACCCCGCCGACCTCACCGCCCTGCACCAGCAGGCCGACTACCTCAACGCCGACGACGACACCGAAGCCGGCCTCCCCGACCTCCTCGGCCGCTCCCTGCGCACCAGCCGCCGCCCCGACGCCCTCAAGGCCGCCGTCACCCTGAAGACCCTCGGCCGGCACCAACTCGGCGAACTCGTCGACACCGTGTGCGCGTCGGCGTCCGTCCTCGCCGACCTCGTCGAGGCACACCCCCGCTTCGCGCTCCACCGGCGGCCCACCCTCTCCACCGTCCTCTTCCGCCCCCTCGACCCCGACGGCGCCCCCCTCACCGACGACGACCTCGCCGCCGTCCGCCGCACCCTCCTCCACCAAGGCCGCGCCGTCCTCGGCCGCGCCCGGGCCGACGGCCGCCGCTGGCTCAAGGCGACCCTCCTCAACCCCCGCACCACCCCCGGCGACCTCGCCGCACTCCTCGCACTCGTGGAAGGAACCACCCCGCGATGACCGACCGCCCCGCCCCCGCCCCCGCCGAGCAGCCGCGCGACCTGGTGGGCATCGGCATCGGCCCCTTCAACCTCTCCCTCGCCGCCCTCGCCCACCCCCTCACCGACCTCGACACCGCCTTCTACGACCAGCGCCCCGCCTTCCACTGGCACCCCGGCCTCCTCATCGACGGCACCACCCTCCAGGTCCCCTTCCTCGCCGACCTGGTCACCCTCGCCGACCCCGCCAGCCCCTGGTCCTTCCTCAACCACCTCCGCGCCCAGGACCGGCTCTTCCCCTTCTACTTCGCCGAGCGCTTCCACATCACCCGCACCGACTACGACGCCTACTGCCGCTGGGTGGCCGAGAACCTCCCCGGACTGCACTTCGGCCACCAGGCCGACGCCGTCCGCTGGAACCCCGAACGCCGCCTCTTCGAGGTCGACTTCACCCAGATCGACCGCGACGGCGAGGCCGAGGCGCTCGGCCGCACCTACGCCCGCAACCTCGTCCTCGGCGTCGGCACCGCGCCCTACGTGCCCGAACCGCTCAAACCGCTCGTCGAGACCCCGACCGTCCCCGTCATCCACTCCGCCGACTACCTCGACCACCGGGCCCGCATCCTCGACGCCGAGCACATCACCGTCATCGGCTCCGGGCAGTCCGGCGCGGAGGTCTTCCTCGACCTGCTGCGCGCCCGCCCCGCCGGCGCCGAGAGGATCCACTGGCTGGCCCGCACCGAGGCCTTCGCACCCATGGAGTACTCCAAGCTCGGCCTGGAGCACTTCACCCCCGACTACACCCGCTACTTCCACGCCCTGCCCGAGTCCGCCCGCAACGAACTCCTGCCCGGACAGTGGCAGCTGCACAAGGGCATCGACGCCGACACCATGGCCGCCATCCACGACGAGCTCTACCGCCGCACCCACGGCGGCGCCTGGCCCGACGTCGTCCTCACCCCCGGCGTCAGCGTCCGCACCGCAGGACGCGTCGCCGCCACCAAGGTCGAACTCCACCTCGAACACACCCGGCAGCAGACCCGCACCCGGCTCACCACCGACGCCGTCGTCCTCGCCACCGGCTACCGCGAACGCCCCCTCGACCGGCTCCTCGCCGGCCTCGACCCCTACATCCGCCGCGACTCCCGCACCCGCCCCCGCATCGACGCCCACCACCGGCTCGTCCTCGACGAGTCCGTCGCCGGCAGCGTCTACGTCCAGAACGCCGAACGCCACACCCACGGCGTCGGCGCACCCGACCTCGGACTCGCCGCCTGGCGCAGCGCGACCATCCTCAACCACCTCACCGGCCGCAACCCCTACCCCCTGCCGAGCCGCACCGCCTTCACCACCTTCGGCCTCGACACGACGAAGGCCCGGACCCGCGCCGGCACCCCCCCGGTCACGAGCCTGGTCCCCCTCATCGAACAGCGCTGAGCGCCAGGCGCCGGCGGCCGACTGGATCGCCGCGCGCGCCAGCACTTCCCCTGCCTCGGCCAGCTCCGCGTCGACGGCGTCGACCCGGGCGGAGTCGAAGACCACCGTGCCCGGCTGCTCCGCCTGCCGTGACAACCGGGCGATCCGATCCGCGAGGGACGGGAGGCCGGGCGCGCCGGCGCCGTCCCATCCGACCGGGGCGTCCCCGACCGGACCGTCCCCGACCGGTTCGGCGGCGACCAGCGTGGAGGTGTACGCGGCGAGATCCGTCCACAGGTCCACGTCGCCGGTCCGTACCGCCCCCGCCCGGCCGAACGTACGCCGCGCCACGACCAGCCGGTGCATCTCGACGGCGACCGGCCGCGCCCAGCGCCGGCAGCGCAGCGCCGACACGGCCGCCGTCGTCGACGCGACCCGCGCGGCCACCGCGTCCGCCCGCACCCCCGCGCGGCGCGCGGCCGGCCGCGTCAGCCGCACCAGCAGCCGCAGGGCACCCCGCCACACCAGCCCGGGGAGCCAGAGCGCCCAGTCGCCCCGACGACTGCGCCTGCGCACCGCCGACCGCCAAGGCCGCCGTCACCAGATGGACCAGGCAGGCCAGCCCGTACGCCGCGGCCGTCGCGAGCGCCGCGCCACGGGCGAACCCGCCACCGCAGCCTCGGAGTTGATCTCCACCCTCACGCATCCTCCCCCTGAAGGCCTTCGTGAAGCGGAGATCATGCCCCGGCCGCGGATCCGGCCGCTAGAACACCGGCACCCCGTCCCGCGTCAGCTTCCAGCCCGCGACGGCGAACTCGGTCGGGTCGACCGTGCCCTTGGCCTGGACCCACTGGATGATCGTGTTGCGGATCTCGTCGGAGTTCGCCCACAGCTGCTGGGCCGTCGCGACGTGGGGGAACGCGCCGCCGCCGTTGGCGCGGTAGTTGTTCACCGCGAGGACGAACCTCGCCGCCGGGTCGATCGGGGCGCCGGCGAAGGACAGGCCCACGATGCGGGAGCCGACGGGCTTCGCGATGTCGATGTCGTAGGTGACACCGGAGACCGCGTCGTAGTTGTAGTCGGGCGTCCCCCCGGCGTTGGTCAGCTTCGCGGTGTCCACCGGAACGCCGGCAGGGGTCTGGACGTAGTAGCGGGCGGAGAACTCCAGGTAGTCCTTCAGCTGCGCCCCGGTGATCAGGCGCGCCTCCAGGGTGTTCTCGAACGGGTACAGGCCCGCCGCGTCCTTGATGGTGACCTGGCCGGCCGGGATCGCCGCCGTGCGGGAGAAGCACGAGGCCTGGGAGAGGACCGGCAGGTCGCCGTACTGGCCGCCGGCGAGCGCGGCGCCCACGGTCTCCGCCTGGACGTGGTTGATCAGGTCGATGATCGGCTCGTCCCGCCACGGGGCGTCGGCGGTCGTCATCGCCGTCCTCGACGTGCCGATCACCTGGTTCACGTACGCGACGACCTTCGCGTGCTCGTCGGAGAGCAGGCGGGTGATCCCGGCGTCCTCGTCGACCGTGTTCGAGTTCAGGACCCGCGCGGAGGTGCTCTCCACCGTCCAGCGGCCCTTCGACCACACCAGCTCGAAGTCGAACAGCGTCAGCCGTTGGCCCCACTTCAGCGGCTCGGACAGGACGACCTGCTTGCCGGTCGCCTTGTTCGCCACGAAGTACTGCGGGATCTCGGCGTGCGCGTGGCCCACCAGGATCGCGTCGATGCCCGGCACCTGCTCCGCCACCAGCGCCGCCGCGTTCTCCACGTACGGCAGCTGGTCACCCCACGAGGAGGTGCCCGACGAGCCGGAGTGCGCGGAGACGATGACCACGTCCGCGCCCATGGAGCGCAGCTTCGGCACCCACTTCGCCGCCTGCTCCTCCAGCCCGGGGAAGACCATCTTCCCCTGCACGTTCGCCTTGTCCCAGATCGCGATCCCCGGGTTCGTCAGCCCCAGCACCGCCACCTTCACGTCCCGCCCGTGCGGGGTCCGCAGCCGGTGCATGCTGTACGGGGCGAACGCCGGCCGCAGCGTCCTCGCGTCCAGCGCGTTCGCGCCGAGCAGCGGGAAGTCGCACTGGTCCTCGAACTTCCGCAGCACCTCGATGCCGTAGTTGAACTCGTGGTTGCCGAGCGCGGCGGCGTCGTAGCCGATCGCGTTCATCGCCTGCGCCATCGGGTGCACCGGCCCGCGCTTCGCGGTGATCGGGTCGACCTTGGCGTAGTAGTACGACAGCTGGGTGCCCTGGATCGTGTCGCCCGCGTCGATCAGCAGCGTGTTGCGCCGGCCCTTCTCCGCGCGGACCTGGTCGACCAGGGTGGAGATCTTCGCCAGGCCGACGTCGTTCCTGGCCTTGTCGTCGAACTCCCTGTCCGTGAAGTAGTCCCAGTTGAAGACGTTGCCGTGCAGGTCCGTGGTGCCCATGACGGTGAACGCGTACCGCTTCGGCTGCGGCTTCCGGCCGTGGGCCTCGGCGGTCGCGGGGGCCACGACGGCGCCCGTGAGCGCGACACCGGCCCCCGTCGCGGCGGACTGACCCAGGAACTTCCGGCGGTTCAACGGCATCTGCGGCAACTCTCGTTCGGCGGGACCGGGGTAACGCGCGTAGATTCTGACCCGGAAGTAGCCCCGGGCAACAGGTCTCGCAGGTTGCGATCAGATGACTGCGCGGATCTCGTGCGAACTGCCAAAGTGGCCGCATGGATCACACCGCACCCGCCTCCGCCGAGACCGCCCCCGCGGAGTCCCCCTCCACCGGCCCCCGCCTCACCGTCCGCGGCGAGGCCCGGCTCGACGTCGCCCCCGAACTCGCCCGCCTCACCGTCGCCGTCACCGCCCGCGGCACCGACCGCCGCACCACCCTCGACGACCTCACCCGCCGCAACGACCAGGTCCTCGCACTCGTCCGCGGCTACGGCGACGCCGTCCAGCGGACGGAGAGCGGCCCCCTGACCGTCCGCGCCGAACTCAACCCCCACCGGCGCGGCGAAAAGGTCCGCGCCCACCACGGCCGGGCCTCCCTCACCGTCGAGACCGGCGACTTCACCGTCCTCGGCGAACTCGTCACCCGGCTCGCCGACCTCGACCTCACCCGCGTCGACGGCCCCTGGTGGTCGCTCGCACCCGACTCGCCCGTCCACCGCACCGCCCGGCAGAACGCCGTACGCGACGCCGTCCGACGCGCCCACGAGTACGCCGAGGCGCTCGGCGGCCGACTGACCGCACTGCTCGACCTCGCCGACGAAGGCACCGAGCAGTACGCGGTCGAGCACCACGACCACGCCGTGTTCGCCCGCGCCGCGGCCCGCCCCGAAGCCGCCGACGAACCCACCCCCGTCGACCTCGAACCCCGGCGCCAGACCGTCCACGCGAGGGTGACGGCGCGCTTCACCATGACCCCGGCCGACCTGTCGCCGAATGACACCGAATGACCGCATCAGGTCATCGCCGCGTGCTCATCGGAGCGGGTGGCCGCACAGTTAAACACTTGTCAACAACCCTTCATGCAAAGGCCGTTGGACCGTCGTGCAGAGCCAATTCCCTACCCGCCGGTAGCCCATAGTCTCGAACCATGCGCCGAGCCAAAATCGTCTGCACCCTGGGCCCCGCCACCGACTCGTACGAGCAGATCAAGACCCTCGTCGAAGCCGGAATGGACATCGCCCGCCTCAACCTCAGCCACGGCACCTACGCCGAACACGACGAGCGCTACCGACGCGTACGCAAGGCCTCCGAGGAGACCGGCCGCAGCGTCGGAATCCTCGCCGACCTTCAAGGCCCGAAGATCCGCCTCGGCCGCTTCCGCGAAGGCCCCGTACTCCTTGAACGAGGCGACGACTTCACCATCACCGTCGAACCCGTCGAAGGCGACCGCAACACCTGCGGCACCACCTACACCGGACTCGCCACCGACGTCACCACCGGCGAACGCATCCTCGTCGACGACGGCCGCGTCACCCTCGAAGTCACCGCCGTCGACGGACCCCGCGTCCGCACCACCGTCATCGAAGGCGGCATGATCAGCGACCACAAGGGACTCAACCTCCCCGGCGTCGCCGTCTCCGTCCCCGCCCTCTCCGAGAAGGACATCGACGACCTCCGCTGGGCCCTGCGCACCGGCGCCGACGTCATCGCCCTCTCCTTCGTCCGCAACGGCCGCGACATCGAGGACGTCCACCGCGTCATGGACGAAGAAGGCCGCCGCGTCCCCGTCATCGCCAAGATCGAGAAACCGCAGGCCGTCGAGAACATCGAGGACATCGTCGCCGCCTTCGACGGCATCATGGTCGCCCGCGGCGACCTCGGCGTCGAAATGCCCCTCGAACAGGTCCCGATCGTCCAGAAGCGCGCCGTCAAACTCGCCAAACGCAACGCCAAACCCGTCATCGTCGCCACCCAGATGCTCGACTCGATGATCGACAACTCCCGACCCACCCGCGCCGAGGCCTCCGACGTCGCCAACGCGATCATCGACGGCACCGACGCCGTCATGCTCTCCGGCGAGACCAGCGTCGGGTCCTACCCCATCGAAACCGTCCGCACCATGAGCCGCATCGTCGAAGCCGCCGAGGAGGACATCCTCGCCAAGGGCCTCCCGCCGCTCACCGAACGCAACAAACCCCGCACCCAGGGAGGAGCCGTCGCCCGCGCCGCCGCCGAGATGGGCGACTTCCTCGGCGCGAAGTTCCTCGTCGCGTTCACCCAGAGCGGAGACACGGTGAAGCGGCTGTCCCGCTACCGGTCGCCCATCCCGCTGCTCGCCTTCACGCCCGATCCGGCGACGCGCTCGCAGCTCAACCTCACGTGGGGCGTCGAGACGTTCCTCGGACCGCACGTCGACTCCACCGACGCGATGGTCGCGCAGGTCGACGAGGAACTCCTGCGGATCGGACGCTGCCGGCCCGGCGACGTCATCGTCATCACCGCCGGATCGCCCCCCGGCGTCGCCGGCACCACCAACCTCGTGCGTATCCACCGCGTCGGCGACGACGCCTCGGCGTGACCCGTGTGCTCATCGCCATGGCGGGGCTGCCGGGGGCCGGCAAGAGCACGGTCGCGGAGGGGCTGGCCCGGTCCCTCGGGACCCCGGTCGTCTCCGTCGACCCCGTCGAAGCGGCGATGCGGCGGGCGGGGATCTCCGCCGGGCAGCCCACCGGCCTCGCGGCGTACCTCGCCGCGGAAGCGGTCGCGGACGGGATCCTCGCGCTCGGGCAGAGCGTGATCGTCGACGCGGTCAACGCGGTCGAGCCGGCGCGGGAACAGTGGCGCGCCCTCGCCGCGCGCCACGCCGTCCCGCTCGCCTTCGTCGAGGTCGTCTGCGGCGACCCCGCCGTCCACCGCGGCCGCCTGGAGTCCCGCGACCGCGGCCTCGTCGGCCTCCCCGAGCCCACCTGGTCCGAGGTCTCGACCCGCGCCTGGGACCCCTGGACCGACCCGCGCCTCACCCTCGACTCGCTGTCCGCCCCGGCGGCGAACCTGGCCACCGCGCGGGAGTACGTCGGGCGGGTGTCAGTACTTCGGCCCGACGTGTAGATCCATCAACGCGACGGAGGCGCGGCAGGCGACGGAGATGTTGAAGGGATCGCTGCCGCGGGCCAGGGTCGTCCACTCGACGCCGACCTTGGTGAGGGTGTCGCCGCACAGCTTGCGGATGTCGTCGGACTTGTTGGTGAAGAAGTAACGGGGGTACTCATAGCGCTTGCGCGCCCCGCCGACCATCTTCTCGGTCCAGTTGACGATGCGGCAGCCGTCGGAGTGGATGAGGCCGCGGATAAACGCCCAGGGGTGCGTATCGACGATGGCTTGCTGCCAGGGCTCGAACGCGATCTTCCGAGTGTGCTTCTTTCCGGGACCGTGCTGCGGGAAGAGGCACCACAGGTGCTTGGAGTACATCTTCACGTCGTGGCAGCCCTTGCGCCTGACACGACAAGGGGAATTGGCTGGGAATACGGCACGCATCGCCTGTTCGCACTCGTCCATGAGTCCTGGCCAGGTGTCGCAGCAGGTGATCGAGAGGCTGGGTGAGCGATGGCCGCTGTACTGGATGATGTGCCCGTCGCCCAGGTAGAGGCCCAAGAGATAGGCGTACGCCGCCTCGTCGAGGTCTCCGTCGCACCTCGGGCAGGCTGCGTGGATTCTTCCGGGGCATTCGCCGCGCTTCGCGCGATCCATGTGCTTCCAGTAGCTGATCGTGCCCACCGGTATGTCGAACCGTCGGGCGACATCGGCGTTCTTCGCCCCGCCTCGCAGAAGCGAGAGGGCTTGCTGGCGTACTTGCGTGCCGTGGAAGTTCACGTATTCACATTGCGGGCCGAATACGGCGCAGGAAATCGAAAAAGCGGAGGTTCACGAGAACGTGAACCTCCGCTTTTGTGCCCGGTGTGGGATTCGAACCCACATGTTCTTTCGAACAGATGTGTTTGAGACATCAGCGTATGCCGTTCCGCCAACCGGGCTGGATGGCTGATCGCTGCGGCGAAGTCTACCGGGTCCCCGGTCGCAGCCGCAGCTAGGTAGGCTCTGCATGAGCTGAATCGCCCCGCCCCGAGGAGCCCCCCGTGACGACCCCCGAGTCGCCCCAGCCCGATGCCGTCGACGACGACAAGTCGCACGTCCCCCCGCTCACGACGCGTGTCGTGATCGCGGAGGACGAGGCGCTGATCCGGCTGGATCTCAAGGAGATGCTGGAGGAGGAGGGGTACTCCGTCGTGGGGGAGGCGGGGAACGGCCAGGAGGCCGTGGACCTGGCGCGGGAGCACACGCCGGATCTGGTGATCCTGGACGTGAAGATGCCGGTGCTGGACGGGATCTCCGCCGCGGAGATCATCGCGGCGGAGTCGATCGCGCCGGTGCTGATGCTGACCGCGTTCTCGCAGCGCGACTTGGTGGAGCGTGCCCGGGACGCGGGTGCGATGGCGTATCTGGTGAAGCCGTTCAGCAAGAGCGACGTGGTGCCGGCGATCGAGATGGCGGTGTCCCGTTTCCAGCAGCTGCGCACCCTTGAGGACGAGGTCGCGGACCTGACCCAGCGCTTGGAGACGCGGAAGCTGGTGGACCGTGCGAAGTCGGTGCTGCAGACGCAGTACGGGTTGACGGAGCCGGCTGCGTTCCGGTGGATCCAGAAGACGTCGATGGATCGCCGGCTGTCGATGCAGCAGGTGGCGGAGGCGGTCATTCAGGACGCGGAGGAGAAGAAGGCCGCGCAGGGTCGGTAGTGCGTGCTGGTCCCGGGGGGCTGTGAGTGCGCGGGTCCGGGGTCGCCGGTCGTGTGGGGCGGGGTGGGGTGTGGTCTCCGCTCCGCACGGCTCTGCGGGTCGTTACGGCGGCGTGGCGGTGGGGTCGTTTTCGGGGCCGTGGTCGTGTGTGGGGCTTCCCGCTTCCGCGTCTGTCATGTTTCGGACAACTCTGCGGCTTGGTCCGGTCCTTTCCGCCGCTGCGGCGGCCCTCCCGGATCCGCGCTTCCGCCCTTCCTGGGGTCGGGGCGTCGACGGGTGCGCCGGGGCGGGCCGGCCGACCGGATGCCCGCGCCGGTCCGTCGGCGGACGTGCGGCCTGCGGGAACGGCGGGGGTGTGCGGTCGGCGTCGATTGCGCGGCCGGCGGGGCGGAATCGTCGGGGACCCCGCGGCCGTGTACGGCGGAACGTGGCGGCAACGATCCGGAAACCTTCGGGGGAATGGGAGCGGTGGCAGGATCGGGACGGTCGCCGGCCGATGGGTTGATCGCGCCGTTGACGCCGGGTCAGGGGTGTTTTAGCGTTGCGCCTCGTGCGACCAGCCGGGGGCTGAAATTCGGGCCTTATCGCGTCCTTGAGGAGCGG
Organism: Streptomyces sp. NPDC060194; assembly: GCF_042728285.1. Lineage (NCBI taxonomy): Bacteria > Bacillati > Actinomycetota > Actinomycetes > Kitasatosporales > Streptomycetaceae > Streptomyces > Streptomyces sp. NPDC060194. The sequence continues at coordinate 34,873 of NZ_JBHWZH010000035.1, forward strand.
TGAGCATGTCTGGTGCAGAAGCATTGTCAACGGTTTCGGATCGGGAATTCCCCACGCTCGTCCACGCGCTGCGGTATCGGGCGGAAAAGCAGCCGGACGACACCGCGTACGTGTTTCTCGGTGACGGCGGCGACGAGCTGCGCATGGGGTACGGGGAGCTGCTGCGGGCCGCGGCGGGTGTGGCCGACGTCCTCGGCGCGCGGCACCGGCCGGGTGAGCGGGCGATGCTCCTCTTCCCGCCGGGGCGGGACTACGTCGTCGCGTTCTACGGGTGCCTGCTCGCCGGTGTCGTCGCTGTGCCCGCCTATCCGCCCCAGGACGCCCGCGGCCTCGGCCGGCTGGACGCCGTCGTCGCCGATGCGGACGCGAGCATCGCCCTGACGACGAAGGACCTGCTGCCGCTGGGCAGGTCGGCGCTGCGTGCGCCGTTGGCGTGGATCGCGACGGACGCGCCGTCGGGGGAGGTCTCCGGCGGGTCGGCCCCGTACGTTCCGCCGGACTCGGCCGGGCCGGAGCCGGGTCAGGTCGCCTTCCTCCAGTACACGTCGGGTTCCACCCGGCTGCCGCGCGGAGTGGTGCTCACCCATGCGAATCTCGTGCACAACGCGGAGAGTATTTACCGGGCTTTTGCCGGGGCGCCTCGGGATGTCATGGTGAGTTGGCTCCCGCCGTACCACGACATGGGTTTGATCGGTGCTGTTCTTGCTCCTCTTCACGGGGGTTTCCCGGCGGTTCTGATGGCTCCGCTGGATTTCCTGAGGAATCCCCACAGGTGGCTGCAGGCGATTTCCGATCATCGGGGGACCATCAGTCCTGCGCCGAATTTCGGATACGAGTTATGTGTGCGCAGGGTCGACGACGGGCAGTTGGCCTCGCTGGATCTGTCGTCCTGGCGGGCGGCGGTGAACGGTGCCGAGCCGGTGCGGGTGCGGACGGTCGAGCGGTTCGCGGAGCGGTTCGCCGCGGCGGGGTTCGATCCTGCGGCGTGCCGTCCGAGCTACGGGCTGGCGGAGGCCACTTTGCTGGTGACGGCCGATCCGGTGGGGGAGGTGGTGCGGCGGTTCCCGGTGGAGGGCGTGGAGCGGATTGCGTGCGGGACGGCGCGGGGTGGCCAGTCCGTCGTCGTCGTGGACACCGCGACGCTTGCGCCTGCTGCCGCTGGCCGGGTCGGGGAGATCTGGGTGTCGGGTCCCAGCGTCGCGGGCGGTTACTGGGGCCGGCCGACGGAGAACGCGGCCCTGTTCGGTGCCGTGCTGCCGGACGGCCGCGGGCCTTATCTGCGGACCGGTGATCTGGGTGCGTTGGACGAGAGTGGTGCGCTCGCGGTCACCGGGCGTCTGAAGGATCTGTTGGTCCTGCGTGGCCGCAATGTGTATCCGCATGATGTGGAGACCGCCGCGGAGTTGGGGCATTCGGCGGTGCGTCCCGGGTGCGGGGCGGCGTTCACGGTGCCGGTGGACGGTGAGGAGCGGCTCGTCCTGGTGGTGGAGACCGCGGAGGGCGCGGACCTGGAGGCTGTCGCCCTGCGGTGCCGGCGTGCGGTGTGGGAGGAGTGCGAGGCGGAGTTGCACGAGTTGGTGCTGCTGCCGCCGCGTACGGTCCCGAAGACGTCGAGCGGGAAGATCCAGCGGCGTGCCACGCGGGAGGCGTATCTGGCGGGGGAGTTGCCTCGGATCGGTGGTCTGCGGCCCGGTGCCGGGGCGGCGCCGGGCGGGTTGGACCGCACGCCTCCGCGGACCGCTCTGGAGTCCTTGATCGCCGGGTTGTGGGCCGATTTGCTCGGCCGGCCGGAGGTCGGGGTCCATGAGGACTTCTTCGCCTCGGGGGCGCAGTCGCTGCTGCTGGCCAGGCTTGCGGGGCGGATCTCGGCGGAGCTGCCGGTGCGGGTGACGGTGGGCGACCTGTTCCAGGCGTCGAGCGTGGCTTCGTTGGCGGCGCTGCTGGAGAGCAGACCGCTCGCCGTCGACGAGGGGCGGACCGCCGATCTCCTGGCCCGGGGTGACGAGGGCTGATCGCGCGCGGTTCTCCGTGCCGGACCGGCGGGCGGGTCGGGTCCGTCCGCGGGGGGCCGGGCCGCCCGCCGATTCCCCCGCCCGTCTTTCGACCGCTTGTCCCGCACCTCTCGTACGCATCGATGCCGAACCGCAGGGGAGACCATGGACACGTCCGATGTGGTGGAGACGCTCGATCATCTGGTCGCCGACGCGACTGATCACCACTACAGCCCGTACACGCGCTTCGACTGGGTCGACGAACTCGCCGAGCAGCAGTGGTGGATGACGCCCGACCTGCTCACGGTGGCCGGTACCCGGTTCGAGCGGGAGCTGGACGAGAAGCAGTTGATGCGGCTGAGCAGGTGGGAGAGCGTCAACTTCTTCAGCCTCAACATCCACGGTATCCGTGAGCTGCTCGTGGAGGTGACGCGGAGGATCCACACTCCTGGGTTCGAGTTGCCGTCGGAGTTCTTCCACCGGTTCCTCGGTGAGGAGAACGGGCACATGTGGTTCTTCGCCCAGTTCTGTCTGCGGTACGGCGGCAAGATCTATCCGGACAGGTCGCTTCCTGTCCCGGCGGCGGAGGAGGACACCGCCGTCGCCCACTTCCTGGTCTTCGCCCGGATCCTGATCTTCGAGGAGCTGGTGGACCACTTCAATTTGCGGATGGGCCGGGACGCGACCCTGCATCCTCTGATCCGGGAGGTCAACCAGGTCCACCACGACGACGAGTGGCGCCATATCGTCATGGGCCGCAAGCTCGTCGGTCTGCTGTACGAGCCGCTGCGGGAGCGGGGGGACCGGGAGTTGCTGGACCGCCTCGATGTGTACCTGCGGCGCTACATCACGGCGAGTGTGCAGTCGTTGTACAACCCGTCGGTCTACCGCGACGCGGGGTTGCCGGAGCCGTTGGCCTTCCGGGAGGAGTTGTTGGGGGATCCGGTGCGGGCCGGGTACCACGAGGTGTTCTTCAAGCGCATCACCCGTTTCCTGACCGGTCAGCGGATCATCAGCGGTTCTCCGTTCGAGGGGGGCGGGGTCTGATGGCGGACGATGCGGTGGAGCGGGTGCGGGCCTGGTTGCTGGCGCGCAATCCGGAGGTGGCGGGGATCGGTTGGGACGAGGATCTCATCGACGGCCGGCTCGTCGACTCCCTCGACTTCCCTCAGTTGATCTTCCTGCTCGAGGACGTGGCGGGCCGGGAGCTGGAACTGACGGCGGAGAACGTGGTCGGTTTCCGCACCCTGCGGGGCATCCGGGACACGGTGCTGGGCGGCGTGACGGGTGGGGTGGGCCATGAGTGAGCTCTACACCGCGCGCGGCGGGCTGGTGACCCTGGGGCCGGAGCTGGTCCGTCTGACGGAGTTGCTGGACGGGCGGTTCCTGCGGTGGGCGGGTGAGTCGGGCGCCGCCCCGATGCAGTTCCCGGCGGTGATCGGAGCCGCGGACCTGGCGTCCATCGACTACTTCGACAACTTTCCGCAACTGGCTCTGATGACGGCGCCGTTGCGTCTGCCGGACGGGGCGGGTGCGGGGGCCGTCGGGCTGGTGGACGGTGCGGGTGTCGCGGCGGAGCGTCTGGGGCCGAGCGAGTACGGGCTGGCCTCCGCGGCCTGCTACAACGTCTACCTTCACCACCGGTCGAGCAGCCTGGCCGGTCCCCGGTTCGTGACGACGGTCGCCAGGTGCTTCCGCAACGAGGACCACTACGACGGGCTGCGGCGGCTGCGTGGCTTCACCATGCGGGAGATCGTCTGCCTGGGCCCCCGTGACGCGGTGCTGGAGCATCTTGCCGCGTTCCGTACGAGGGTGGTGGGGTTCGCGGCCCGGCTCGGTCTGGAGCTGGCGGTCGAGGCGGCCTCGGACCCGTTCTTCGAGAAGGACGGCGGGCGCGCGCTGCTGGCGCAGCTCTTCCCGGTGAAGGAGGAGTTCGTGCACGGCTCCGATCTCGCGGTGGGCTCCCTGAACTTCCACCGCAACTTCTTCGGGGAGCGCTGCGGTATCTCGCTGGCGGGGGGCGGGCCGGCGTTCACGGGCTGTGTCGCCTTCGGTCTGGAGCGGTGGATCGCGGCGCTGCTGGAGACGCACAAGGACGTCGACGACATCCTGGCGCTGGTCGCGGAGGCCGCGTCGTGAGTGATCTGCTCGGCCGGCTGGCCGCGCTGCCCGAGTCGGAGCGGGCCCGGCTCCTTGCGCGGCTGCGACGGGGTCCGGGGGCGGAGCCGTCGCGGGACGGGGGCGGGGCGGCGGGTGCGGGGGCCGCGTCGGAGGCGCAGCGGCGGCTGTGGCTGCTGCAGCGGCTCGACCCGGCGAGTCCGGCCCATCACCTGTCGGCCGCGTTCCGGCTGACCGGGCGGCTGGACCAGGGGGCGCTATGGGAGGCGTTGTCGGAGGTCGCCGCGCGGCATCCGTCGCTGCGGACGGGTTTTCGCGAGCGGGAGGGGGTGCCGGTGCCGCACGTCGTGGGGCCGGCGGCCGTGGAGCCGTCGTTCGTGGATCTCGGTGGACTGCCGTTGCAGGAGCGGGAGTCGGCGGCTCGTCGGCTGCACCGGGAGAACGGCGTCCGGCCCTTCGACCTGGAGCGGCCGCCGCTGGTCCGGTTCACCCTGTACCGCGTGGGCGACGACCGTCATGTGCTGACGGTCGTGGCCCACCACCTTGTCTGCGACGGCTGGTCGATGACCGTCTTCGCCGAGGAGCTGGCCGCGCTGTACGAGGCGCGCACCGGGGGCCGGGCCGCCTCGCTGCCGCCTCTGCCGTCGCCACCCGCACAGCGGCCGGCGGACGCGGCGGAGCACGCCCGCGCGGTGGCGTACTGGCGCGGCGCGCTCGCCGACGGTCCGCCGGCCCTCGATCTGCCGGTGGACGGGGCGCGGCCCGCCCGGGAGACGGTTCGGGGTGCCCGGCACGGTTTCCGTGTCCCCGCCGCGCTCCACGAGGAGGTGCGTACGGCGGCCGCCCGGGACCGCGCGACGGTCTACGCCTTCCTGCTCGCCGCGTACGCGGTGACCCTGCACCGGGTGACCGGCGGGCGGGACGTGGTGGTCGGGGCGCCGGTGGACGAGCGCCGGGGAGCGGGTGAGGAGCGGATCATCGGCTTCCACGTCAACACCCTGCCGCTGAGGGTGAGGCTGGGGCCGGACGTGACCTTCGCCGCGGCGGCCCGGCAGGCGGGCGAGGTCCTGAGCGGGGCGCTTGCCCACGACATCCCCTTCGGGGACATCGTCCGGGGGGTCAATCCGCCCCGGGCCCCGGGCAGGCCGGTGCTGCGGCAGACGGCGTTCTCCCTCCAGCCGCCCGTCTCCGGCGGTCTGCGGGCGGGCGGGGTCGTCTTCGCCCCGGTCCCCCCTGACGCCTTCCACCTGGGGGTCTCGCCCCTCGAACTCAGCTTGCATCTGCGCGAGGAGGACGGGGCCCTGCTCGGGTGCCTGGAGTACCGCACCGATCTCTTCGACGCGGCGCGGGCCGCGGCGTGGGCCGAGGAGTTCCAGCGGGTGGTCCGCCGGGCGGTCCGGTCACCGCAGGCGCTCGCCGCGCCGGCTGCGGCCGTCCCGGCCGCCGTCCCGGCGCAGCCCTCCGCGGCGAAGCGGGCCGTCCAACCGGTGGTGTCCGCGCCCGCGGCGGTCGTCACGGCCCCGGACACCAACCTCACCGACAGCCAGCTCGCCCTGTACTTCGGGACGAGGACCGCCGGTGACGTGCGGCTCTACTACGAGAACGTCACCGCGCTCCTCACCCTGGACGGTCCGTTGGACCACGCGCGCTTCCAGCGCGCCTTCCAGAAGCTGGTGGACCGCAGCGACGCGCTGCGCTCCACCTTCCACGAGGTCGACGGCGTCCCGGTGCGGCGGGTGGGCGAGAGCGTCGACGCCCCGGTGGAGCTGGTGGACCTGTCCTCGGCGGACGACCCCCGGGCCTCCGCCCTGGCCTGGGCGCGACGGCGTTCCGCGGCCGGGCTCGACCCCGCGCGGGTGGTCTTCGACTCCGCCCTGCTGCGCCTGGGCCCGGACGTCTGGGCCTGGTACCTCAACGTCGACCACCTGGTCTGCGACGCCTGGTCGGTCGCCCTGATGCTGCGCACGCTGTCCGCCTTCTACGACCTCGACCGGGCGGGGCGGCTCGACGAGGCCGAGCCCCTGCCGCCGTTCCAGGCCTATGTCGAGAAGGAGCGGGCGGGCCGCGGCAGTGCCCGCCGCGGGCGGGCCGAGCGCCACTGGGAGGAGGTGGCGTCCCGGCCCGTCGAGCGGCTCGCCTTCCACGGGCGGGAGGAGGACGTGGCCGGGCGCACCCGCACCGCCCGGGTCAGCGTCGCCCTCGACGGCGAACGCGGCGCCCGTATCGCCGCGTTCGCCCGGGCGGAGGGCCTCGCCTCGCCCGCGAGCGCGTTCGGGGCGGCACTCTTCGCCTACCTGCACCGCGTCGGCGGCGGTGAGCACCTGCGGATCGGGACGCCGTTCGCCGGCCGGGCCCCGGAGTTCCGCGACACCGTCGGGCTCTTCATGAAGGTGCTGCCGCTGCAGGTGCGGGTCGACGGGGGGACGACGTTCCGGCAGCTCGCCCGGGAGGTGCAGCGCTCCTTCCTCGACGCGGCGCGCCACCAGGACCACGTTCCCCGGCACCGCGGCGGGAGCCGCCTGTACGACGTCTACCTCAACTACCAGAACGCGGTCTTCGAGGGGTTCGGGACCCGGGCCCGGTTCGACCTCGTCGACACCGGCCACTCCCCGGACCGGCTCGCCCTCCAGGTCCGCGAGCTGTCCGCGGGGGACGGCGCCGCGCCCCGCTTCGTGCTCGACCTGGACTTCGGCACGGCCTGCTTCGGCGAGGCCGAACGCCGCCGCGCCACCGGGCACTACCTCGCCCTGCTCGACGCCCTGACCGCTGACCCCGAGGCGCCGGTGTCCGCCCCGGTGATGCTGTCGGACGAGGAACTGGCCCTGCTGGACGCGGACAACGACACCGCACGCCCCTACGACCTCGGCACCCCCCTGCACGTGTGGGTGGAGCGGCAGGTGCACCGCACCCCCGACGCCCCGGCGGTGGTCTTCGAGGGCACCACCCTCACCTACGCCGAGCTGGACGCGCGGGCCGGCCGGCTGGCGCGGGCGGTCCGCGCCGCTGTGGAGGCGTCGGGCCGGGGGCCGTTCGAGCCGGGCACCGCGGTGGCCGTGCGTCTGGAGCGGTCCGCGCACCTGGTCGTCGCGCTGCTCGCGGTCCTCAAGGCGGGTGGCGCCTACCTGCCCGTGGACCCGGCCACGCCCGCGGAGCGGACGGCGTTCATGCTGTCCGACGCGGGAGCGGCCCTCGTGATCACCGAGGCGCCGCTGCCGCCGGGCGGGCTGCCCGACGCGATCCCCGTCCTGCGGCCGGACGATCCCGCTGCGGCGGAGCGGGCCCACCCGGACCCGGCCGGGCCGCCGCCTCCGGTCGCCGCCGACCCCGACCGGCCGGCGTACCTGATCTACACCTCGGGTTCCACCGGCGTCCCCAAGTGCGTCGAGGTCACCCACTGGGGCATCTGCAACCGGCTGCTGTGGATGCAGGAGGCCTACGGTCTGACCGCCGCCGACACGGTGCTGCAGAAGACCCCGTTCACCTTCGACGTCTCGGTGTGGGAGTTCTTCTGGCCGCTGATGACCGGCGCCCGGCTCGTCGTGGCCCGACCCGACGGGCACCGCGACCCGGCGTACCTGGCCGAGGTGATCCGGCGGGAGGCGGTGACGACCGTGCACTTCGTGCCGTCCATGCTGCGCGTGTACCTCGACGACCCGGCGAGCGCCGGGGAGACGACGCTGCGCCGGGTCTTCGCCAGCGGTGAGGCGCTGCCCCCGGACCTGGTGCGCGCGTTCTTCGGGCGCCACCGGCATCCGGAGGTCGAACTGCACAACCTGTACGGGCCCACGGAGGCGTCGGTCGACGTGGCGGCGTGGCGGTGCGCGCCCGGTGACGCCGACGGGCCGGTGCCCATCGGCCGCCCCGTCGCCAACACGACCCTCGACGTGCTGGACGACCGGCTCGCGCCGTTGCCGCCGGGCATGGTGGGCGAACTGCACATCGGGGGGGTGCAGCTCGCGGCCGGCTACCGCAACCGGGAAGCCCTCACCGCCGAGCGGTTCGTCCCCGACCCGCGTCGTCCGGGCGGACGGCTCTACCGCACCGGTGACCTCGTGCGCAGAAGGGCCGACGGGGCGCTGGAGTTCGTCGGTCGGGCCGACGGGCAGGTCAAGCTGCGCGGGTTCCGGATCGAGCTGGGCGAGGTGGAGGCGCGGTTGGCCTCCCACCCGGCCGTGCGCGCCGCCGCCGTCCGCGTCCTCGACGACCGCCTCGTGGCCTACGTGGTGCCGTCCACCGGGTCCGACGCGGTGCCCGGGAGGGAGGTGCTGCAGGACTTCCTGTCCCGCTCGCTGCCGGCGCACATGGTGCCGGCGACCTACCTGCCGCTGGACGCGCTGCCCGTCACCGCCAACGGCAAGCTCGACCGTGCGGCCCTGCCCGAGCCCGACCGGTCCGCCGCCCCGGCCGGGGCCGCCGCGACGGCGCGCACCCCGCTCCAGCGCACCGTCGCGGCGCTGTGGGGCGAGCTGCTCGGCCGACCGCCCGAGGCGATCGGCCTCGACGAGGACTTCTTCGCACTGGGCGGCCACTCGCTGCTCGCGGCCCGCCTGGTGGCGGCGGTGCGCCGCCGTTTCGGGGTGCGGCTGCCGCTGACGTCCCTCTTCGAGGCGCCCACGGTCGCCCGGTTCGCCGCGCTGCTCTCGGCGGGTTCCGCCCGCGCCCAGGTCGTCGCCCTGCGCGCCCCGGTCGCGCCCGCGCCGCTGTTCCTCCTCCATCCGGCGGGCGGTGACGTCATGGCCTACCGGGAACTCGTCGGGCTGCTCCCCGAGGGGCGGGAGGTGCTCGGCGTGCGGTCCCGGGCCCTGTCCGGCGAGCCGGAGGCGGAGAGCTTCGCGGCGATGGCCGCCCAGTACGCCGAGCTGATCCGTGACCGCCGCCCCAACGGGCCCTACCACCTGGCCGGTTGGTCGATGGGCGGGGCGCTGGCCGTCGAGGTGGCGGCCGTGCTGGAGGCGGCGGGCGAGGAGGTCGCCCTGGTCGTGCTGCTCGACTCGGCCGTCCCCGCCGCGGGCGACCCCGACCCGCTGCTCGCCCCGGCCGTGGCACTCGCCGACGTCGTCCCGGACCTCGCGACGACCGGGGAGGAGGCCGCCGGTCTCCGGGGGCGGCTGCGCGGACTGCCCCTGCAGGAGCGGCTGAAGTTGCTGGTCGCCCTGGCCGAGGAGGGCGGCCGCCCGGTGCCCTCCACCGACGAGCTGCTGCACCAGGCCGAACTGGCCGAGACCCACGAGCGCCTGGTCCTGGACCACCGGCCGTCGGTGGTCGACGCACCGCTGACCGTGTGGTGGGCCCGCGACCGGCTGGGCGGCCGGCGCGCCTCCTGGGCGGGGTCGACCCGCGGCGGCATCCGGGAGGAGGTGGTGCTCCCCGGCAACCACTTCACCCTGCTGCGCCCGCCGCACGTCGCCGAGGTGGCGAGGCGGCTGACCGCGGCGCTGGACCCGCAGGCGGTCCCCGCATCCGAACGAGAAGGAAGTGAACGACTGTGACCTCCGCGCGCCCCGATCAGGGGACCACCCCGCCGCCGCAGACCCCCGCGCCCGCCGCGGGCACACCCCCGCTGGCGGTGGCGGCGGGACTGGTCACGGTCGTCCTGTGGGCCTCCGCGTTCATCGGCATCCGGGCGGCCGGCGACGACATCGACCCGGGCGCCCTCACCCTCGCCCGACTCTTCATCGGGTCCGTGCTCCTGGGCGCGGTGGTCCTGATCCGCCGGGTGCCGATGCCGCCCCGCTCCGACGCGCCGCGCCTGATCCTCTGCGGACTGCTGTGGTTCGGCGTCTACAACGTCGCCCTCAACGCCGCCGAGCAGCGTATCGACGCCGGCACCACATCCATGATCATCAGTCTGGGTCCGGTGCTCATCGCAGTGCTGGCCGGGCTGCTCCTGAAGGAGGGCTTCCCCCGCTCGCTGGTCATCGGCGGCGCGGTGGCGCTGGCCGGTGTGCTGCTGATCGGCCTGGCCACCTCCAGCGACGGTCTGGACGCCGGGACCGGAAGCCTGCTCGCCCTCCTCGCGGCCGTGGCCTACGCGGGCGGCGTCGTCACGGAGAAGCCGCTGCTCGCCAACAGTTCGGCGCTCGTCGTCACCTGGCTCGCCTGCGTGGTGGGCGCCGTGCTGTGCCTGCCGTTCCTTCCGCAGCTCATCGGCAACCTCGCGGACGCGAGCGGCGAGTCGATCGCCTGGGCGATCTACCTCGGCGTCTTCCCGACCTCGGTGGCCTTCACCACCTGGGGGTACGCGCTGGCCCGCTCCACCGCGGGCAAGATGGGCGCGCTGACCTACCTCTCGCCGCCCATCGCCGTCACGCTCTCCTGGCTGATCCTCTCCGAGACCCCGCCGTGGCTGGCTGTCGTCGGTGGCGCGCTCTCGCTGGGCGGCGTCGTCTTCAGCCAGCGCAAGAAGTGAGAGCGGGGCGCCGCACGGTGGCGCGGGAGGGAGAGGACGCCGACCGGGACGGGGCGCGCGACGGGCTCCGCGCGTCCGGGCGCCCCGCGGCGGTGGGCCCGGTGGCGGTGGGGTCCGCGGTGACCGTCGCGGTCGCGGACACCCGGGACGTGCTGGCCCTGCCCGGCGCCGACCCGTCGATCCTCACCCCCGCGGAGTCGCTCCGCCTCGCGGCCGCCCGCACCCGTACCGCCCGGGCGGACTTCGTCGCCGCCCGCTTCCTGGTGCGGCTCTGCGCCGCCCACCGGACCGGGGGCACGCCCCGCGACGTCGTACTGGAGCAGCGTTGCCCGCACTGCGGCGGTCCGCACGGCCGCCCCCGCGTCGCCGGGATGCCGGCCGTGCGGATCAGCCTCTCCTACGCGGACGGGGTGGTGGCGGCCGCGGCCGCGGACCGCCCGGTGGGCATCGACGTCGAACGGCTGCGGGACGGGGGAGTGCCGGGGCCGGGGATCCGGACCCTGCGGCGCTTCGTGACGCCAGGCGAGGTGGCGCGGATCCGCGGTTCCCCCGTCCCCGCGCACGCCGTCCTCGGCACCTGGGTCCGGAAGGAGGCGCTGGTCAAGGCGTCCGGCGACGGTCTGCCCGCCATGGCCGGCCTGGACCTCTCGGCTCTGCCGGTCGCCCCCTGCGCCGGCGGCGGCCCGTACCGGATCCGGGTCCCGGGCCGCCGCGAACCGTACGACCTGACCGACCTGGCCGGCCTCCCGCCCGCGGTGGCCGGAGCGGTCGCCGTCGTCGCCCCTGCCGTCCCGGACCGCACGCCGGCGCTCCCCGCCACACGCTGCGCGCTCTCGCCCGACCTCGACGAACCGTTCGACACCCCCTCACACCAGGGAGACACCCCATGACCGAGGCACAGAAGCCGGCCACCCCGCCCACGAGCGTCATCCCCGACGCCCTGACCACGGTGCTGCTCGGGCACAACGCCTTCCAGTTCATGCGCGCCGGGGTCGAGCTCGGCCTCTTCGACCTGCTGGAACGCAGCCCCGGAGCGAGCCGGCGGCAGCTCCTCGACGAGCTCGGCCTCCAGGAGCGCGCCCTGGACATCCTGGTGCTCGGTGCCAGCTCGCTGAAGCTCGTCGAGCACACCCCGGAGGGCTTCGTCAACGCACGGTCCGTCTCCGACCTGTTCGCCGGCGGCCACTGGGAGCTGGTCAAGGCGGTCGTCGGATTCGAGGCGTACGTGACCTACCCCGGTCTCGTCGACTTCACCGAGTCGCTGCGGGACAACACCAACGTCGGCCTGCGCCGCTACCCGGGAGACGGAGCCACGGTCTACCACCGGCTCAGCCAGGACCCCGAACTCCTGCGGATCTTCTACCACTTCATGGGGACCTGGTCGGCCGTCGCCTCCCGGCACCTGATCGACTACGGCGACTTCAGCGCCTCCCGGCGCATCCTCGACGTCGGCGGCGGCGACGCCACGATGGCCATCGCGGTCGCCGCGGCGCACCCCGAGGTCGAGGTCACCGTCCTGGAGATACCCAAGGTCGTCGACCTGGCCCGCAAGCGGGTCGAGGAGGCGGGACTCAGTGACCGCGTCAAGGTCGTCGAGGGCGACATCTTCGAGGACGCCTATCCCGAGGGGCACGACACCGTCATGTTCGTGCACCAGCTCCAGATCTGGCCGCAGGACCGCATCCGCGTCCTGCTGGGCCGCGCGCACGCGGTGCTGCCGGTCGGCGGCCGGGTGATGATCCTCAACTCCATGTCCGAGGACGGCTACGGCGGCCCCCTGATGGCCGCCCTCGCCAGCCCCTTCTTCGCGGCGGTGGCCGGCGAGGGCGGCATGCTCTACTCCTGGGAGAAGTACGAGGAGTCCCTGAAGGAGGTCGGGTTCGACTCGGTGCTGCGCACCCGCTGCACCGACGCCGTCACCCCGCACGGCATCGTCACGGCGACCAAGTGACGGGCCCGCAGACCCCGTCGTCGGGTCCGGTGGACCTCGTCCGCCTGCGTGAGGACCTCCACCGGGAGCCGGAAGTCGGCCTCCACCTGCCGCGGACCCGGGACAGAATCCTCGCGGCCCTGGACGGGCTGCCGCTGGAGATCACGACGGGCACCGCCCTGTCGTCCGTCACGGCCGTGCTGCGCGGCCGCGGGGCCGCGCCGGACCGCACCCCGCCGGTCGTGCTGCTGCGCGCCGACATGGACGCGCTGCCGCTGACGGAGACCAGCGGTGTGCCCTACGCCTCCGTGCACGAGGGCCGGATGCACGCCTGCGGGCACGACCTGCACACGGCGATGCTGGTGGGGGCGGCGGGGCAGCTCGCCGAGCGGCGGGACGAGCTGGCCGGCGACGTCGTCCTGATGTTCCAGCCGGGGGAGGAGGGGCACCACGGGGCCCGGCTGATGATCGAGGAAGGGGTCCTCGAAGCGGCCGGCCCCGGTCGCCGCCCGGTCGCCGCGTACGCCCTGCACGTGGCGTCCGCGCTGCTGCCGGGCGGGGTGGCGCTCACCCGCAAGGGGCCGCTGCTGGCCGGCGGCGACGCGCTGCGGGTGACCGTACGGGGCCGGGGCGGCCACGACGCCCAGCCGCAGCTGCTGAGGGATCCGATCGCGGCCGCGTGCGAGATGGTCCTGGCCCTGCAGACCTACGCGAGCCGGGGGTTCGACCCGTTCGACCCGGTGCTGCTGTCCGTCGGCAGCATCCACGCCGGCACGTCGGCCAACATCGTCCCGGACGAGGCGGAGCTGAGCATCGGCGTCAGGACCTTCGGGCCGGGCGCCAAGGCGCAGGTCGTGCCAGGTGTGACCCGGGTCCTGGAGGGGGTGGCGGCGGCCCACGGCGTGACGGTGGAGGTGGACCACGCCATGGACTACCCCGTCACCGTCGTCGACCCGGCCGAGGCGGACTTCGCCGCGCGGGCGGTCGAACGGACGCTGGGGCCGGGGCGGCTCGTCTGGTCGCCGACCCCGCTCAGTCCGTCCGAGGACTTCTCCTTCGTCCTCGACCAGGTGCCGGGGGCCATGCTCTTCCTCGGTGCGTGCCCACCGGACCGCGACCCCGCGAAGGCGAGCTTCAACCACGCCTCCGACGCGGTCTTCGGCAACGAGGTCCTCGGCGACGGCGCCCGCCTGCTCACCACCCTGGCGGTGGAACGCCTCGCCGCGGCGACGGCGGACTAGGCGGCCTCGCCAGGCGTCCCGCGGCGAGCCCCGCGGGTCCGTCCGGGCCCGCGGGGGCGTCGGTCCCGTGACCGGTCCGCCCCGCGGGCCCTCACCCGCGTGCCCGGAGTGCGGCTCGCAAGCGCCGGTTCTCCGACTCCAGTTCGGCGATCCGGTCGGCGGCCTGCCCCCACACGTCGGTGAGTTCCGCCTGGGTGAACCGCGGAGTGATGTGCTTGGCGCAGTTCCAGGCCAGCCCCACCACCCGGACGATCACCAGCTGTTCCCGGTGGCCGTCGGTGGCGAGCCCCGTGATCTTCTCGGCGGCCCCGTCCGGCAGCCCCGTGAAGTCGTCGGCGTCCCTGGTCTCCGCGTGGCCGAGCACCTTCAGCCGCGCCTGCTGCGCGTAGTCCATGAAGAAGAGCGCCACCCGGTCGTTCCCCCGGATGTTGCCGGAGGTGATGTACTGCCGGTTGCCGCGCACGTCCGCGAAGGCCAGCGTCCCCGCGTCCACGACGTGCACGAACCCGGGGGGCCCGCCCCGGTGCTGGATGTACGGCCACCCGGCGTCGCCCACCGTGCCCAGGTAGAACCCGTCCCGCGCCCGGACGAACTCCGCCTCGTCCTCCCCGATCCGGTCCGGCCGCCGCCCGTCCCCGCCGAGCAGCCGCTCCATCGCCGCCGCGCTCCCCCTCTCCCGCTGTACGCGTCGGACGTTCTCGGTGAAGGCGACCTGGGCGTAGCGGCTCATGGGGGTCCTTTTCCTTCCCGGACGGGCGTGCAGGAGCGGAAACGTGCCGCGGGAAAGCCTAGTCGAACGACAAGGGCCGTGGCCGCCGTCCGGGACGGACGGCGGC
>NZ_JBHWZH010000036.1:0-49241 GCF_042728285.1 Streptomyces sp. NPDC060194
GTCCTCACGGACGGGGCGCGGGGCCCCTGGCCTGTCCCCGGGTTTGAGGTCCGTCACATCGGGGGTAATCTCTTCCGCCCGATTGGCCCTGAGAGGGTCGGGTGTGCCAGACTGTCCGGGTTGCTCGATCGAGTGCCAATGCCGTGCGCCTCCCGCCGGGAGGACCGGAAGCGAGTCCCGCAGTACTCGTCACCGCCCTTCGCGGTGGAAGTACGGGAATCTTCCGGGAAGTGCGGTGGGGTCCCTCGATCAGGCGCCTGGTGGGTGTTCTTCCCCTGCCGCTCTCCTCGAAGTGAGGCAATCCGTGTACGGATCCTTGTTGGCGGGAGTGCGACACGCCCGACCGCGTGGGTCGGAGTGAAGGACCGGAGGACCGGGTCCGTCGGAAGGAAGACGGGCACAGCGCACCAGGTCCCAGAGCGTTTCTAGAGACAGGACTACTGAGTAGCCATGGCGGGACAGAAGATCCGCATCCGGCTCAAGGCCTACGACCACGAGGTCATCGACTCCTCGGCGAAGAAGATCGTCGAGACGGTGACCCGCACTGGTGCGTCGGTCGCGGGCCCGGTGCCGCTGCCCACTGAGAAGAACGTGTACTGCGTCATCAAGTCGCCGCACAAGTACAAGGACGCGCGCGAGCACTTCGAGATGCGCACGCACAAGCGCCTCATCGACATCCTCGACCCCACGCCGAAGACGGTTGACTCGCTCATGCGTCTCGACCTGCCGGCCGGTGTCGACATCGAGATCAAGCTCTGAAGGGACGGGCCGAGATGAGCAAGAACATCAAGGGCGTCCTGGGCGAGAAGCTCGGCATGACCCAGGTCTGGGACGAGAACAACCGGGTCGTCCCGGTGACCGTCGTCAAGGCCGGTCCGTGCGTCGTGACGCAGGTCCGTACGAACGACCGCGACGGCTACGAGTCGGTCCAGATCGCCTTCGGCGAGATCGACCCGCGCAAGGTGAACAAGCCCCTCAAGGGCCACTTCGCCAAGGCCGACGTGACCCCCCGCCGCCACCTGGTGGAGATCCGCACCCCCGACTCCTCCGAGTACACGCTCGGCCAGGAGATCACCGCTGAGGTGTTCGAGTCCGGCGTCAAGGTCGACGTCACGGGCAAGAGCAAGGGCAAGGGCTTCGCCGGTGTCATGAAGCGTCACAACTTCGCCGGCGGCAAGGCCTCGCACGGTGCCCACCGCGTGCACCGCAAGCCCGGTTCCATCGGTGGCTGTGCCACCCCCGGCCGTGTCTTCAAGGGCATGCGCATGGCGGGCCGCATGGGCAACGAGCGGGTCACCACCCAGAACCTGACCGTCCACGCCGTTGACGCCGAGAAGGGTCTGCTGCTCATCAAGGGCGCCGTCCCCGGCCCCAACGGTGGCCTCGTCCTGGTCCGCACCGCGGCCAAGGGGGTTTGAGGAACCGATGAGCACCATTGACATCCTGTCGCCGTCCGGCGAGAAGAACGGGACCGTCGAGCTCCCCGCGGAGATCTTCGGTGTCGAGAAGATCAGCATCCCGCTGATCCACCAGGTCGTCGTCGCGCAGCTGGCCGCCGCCCGTCAGGGCACGCACAAGGTCAAGCGTCGTGGCGAGGTCCGCGGTGGTGGGCGCAAGCCGTACCGCCAGAAGGGCACCGGCCGTGCGCGCCAGGGCTCGACCCGCGCGCCGCAGTTCGCCGGCGGTGGCGTCGTCCACGGCCCGCAGCCGCGTGACTACTCGCAGCGGACCCCGAAGAAGATGAAGGCCGCGGCCCTGCGCCACGCCCTCACCGACCGGGCCCGCAACGCTCGCATCCACGTCGTCTCCGACGTGGTCGAGGGCGCCGTCTCCACGAAGGCCGCGAAGACGCTGTTCGCGAAGGTCAGCGAGCGCAAGCACGTGCTCCTGGTCGCCGAGCGCGCCGACGAGCTCTCGTGGCTCTCCGCCCGCAACCTGCCCCAGGTGCACATCCTGGAGCCGGGCCAGCTGAACACGTACGACGTGCTCGTCTCTGACGACGTGGTCTTCACCAAGGCCGCCTTCGAGTCCTTCGTGTCCGGCCCGCAGGCCACCGACACCGAGGGAGATGAAAGCTGATGGCTATTCGTCACCAGAGCATCGCCTCCAAGGCCGCCAAGGCCAAGAAGGCAGCCCGCATCGCCAAGGCGAAGCGCATCGAGACCCACGGCAAGATCGCCGTTGAGCCGACTCCGCTGAGCAAGTCCTTCTCCGACCCGCGCGACGTCCTCGTCAAGCCGGTCGTCTCCGAGAAGTCCTACGCGCTCCTCGACGAGGGCAAGTACACGTTCATCGTGGCGCCCGGTTCGAACAAGACCCAGATCAAGCAGGCCGTGGAAGCGGTCTTCGAGGTCAAGGTCACCGGGGTCAACACGATCAACCGCCAGGGCAAGCGCAAGCGCACCCGCACCGGTTTCGGCAAGCGTGCCGACACCAAGCGCGCCATCGTGACCCTCGCTGAGGGCGACAGTATCGACATCTTCGGCCAGGCCTCCTGACGGAGCGCCCTGGTCCGAGTATCGGACGAGGACTGAGAAATGGGAATCCGCAAGTACAAGCCGACTACGCCGGGCCGTCGCGGCTCCAGCGTCGCCGACTTCGTCGAGGTAACGCGGTCCACGCCGGAGAAGTCGCTGGTCCGCCCGCTGCACAGCAAGGGTGGCCGTAACAACGCCGGTCGGATCACCGTTCGTCACCAGGGTGGCGGACACAAGCGCGCCTACCGCGTGATCGACTTCCGTCGTCACGACAAGGACGGCGTGCCGGCCAAGGTCGCGCACATCGAGTACGACCCCAACCGCACCGCGCGCATCGCGCTGCTGCACTACGCGGACGGCGAGAAGCGCTACATCCTCGCGCCGCGTGGCACCCAGCAGGGTGACCGCATCGAGTCGGGCCCCACCGCCGACATCAAGCCGGGCAACAACCTGGCGCTGCGCAACATCCCGGTGGGTACGACGCTCCACGCCATCGAGCTGCGTCCCGGCGGCGGCGCCAAGTTCGCCCGCTCCGCCGGTGCGTCCGTGCAGCTGCTCGCGAAGGAGGGCACCATGGCCCACCTTCGCATGCCGTCCGGCGAGATCCGTCTCGTCGACGCCCGCTGCCGCGCCACGATCGGCGAGGTCGGCAACGCCGAGCAGTCGAACATCAACTGGGGCAAGGCCGGCCGCATGCGCTGGAAGGGCGTCCGCCCGACCGTGCGTGGTGTCGTGATGAACCCGGTCGACCACCCGCACGGTGGTGGCGAGGGCAAGACCTCCGGTGGTCGCCACCCGGTCTCGCCGTGGGGCAAGAAGGAGGGTCGTACTCGTGATCGCAACAAGGCGAGCAACAAGTACATCGTCCGCCGCCGCAAGACGAACAAGAAGCGCTAGGAGCGGGTTTTAAGATGCCGCGCAGTCTCAAGAAGGGGCCCTTCGTCGACGGCCACCTCATCAAGAAGGTGGACGCGCAGAACGAGGCAGGCACCAAGAACGTCATCAAGACCTGGTCCCGTCGCTCGATGATCGTCCCGGCCATGCTGGGTCACACCATCGCGGTGCACAACGGCAAGATCCACGTCCCGGTGTTCGTCACCGAGTCGATGGTCGGCCACAAGCTCGGCGAGTTCTCGCCGACTCGCACCTTCCGCGGCCACGTCAAGGACGACCGGAAGTCGAAGCGCCGCTAAGGCGGGGTGACTGACTATGACTTACACCGAAGGGACAACCATGGAAGCCAGGGCCCAGGCGCGGTACATCCGCGTCACGCCCATGAAGGCCCGCCGCGTGGTGGACCTCATCCGTGGCATGGACGCCACGGAGGCTCAGGCGGTCCTGCGTTTCGCCCCGCAGGCCGCGAGCGTGCCGGTCGGCAAGGTGCTGGACAGCGCCATCGCCAACGCCGCACACAACTACGACCACACCGACGCCTCTTCGCTGGTCATCAGCGAGGCGTACGTGGACGAGGGTCCGACCCTGAAGCGGTTCCGGCCGCGTGCCCAGGGCCGCGCCTACCGGATCCGTAAGCGGACCAGCCACATCACCGTGGTCGTCAGCAGCAAGGAAGGAACCCGGTAATGGGCCAGAAGGTTAACCCGCATGGGTTCCGCCTCGGTGTCACCACGGACTTCAAGTCCCGCTGGTACGCCGACAAGCTGTACAAGGACTACGTCAAGGAAGACGTCGCCATCCGTCGGATGATGACGTCCGGCATGGAGCGCGCCGGCATCTCGAAGGTGGAGATCGAGCGCACCCGTGACCGCGTCCGCGTCGACATCCACACCGCGCGTCCGGGCATCGTCATCGGCCGTCGTGGCGCCGAGGCCGACCGCATCCGCGGCGACCTCGAGAAGCTCACGGGCAAGCAGGTCCAGCTGAACATCCTCGAGGTCAAGAACCCCGAGATGGACGCCCAGCTGGTCGCGCAGGCCGTCGCCGAGCAGCTCAGCTCCCGCGTCTCCTTCCGCCGTGCCATGCGCAAGAGCATGCAGGGCACCATGAAGGCCGGCGCCAAGGGCATCAAGATCCAGTGCGGTGGCCGTCTCGGCGGCGCCGAGATGTCCCGGTCGGAGTTCTACCGCGAGGGTCGTGTGCCGCTGCACACGCTGCGCGCGAACGTCGACTACGGCTTCTTCGAGGCCAAGACCACCTTCGGCCGCATCGGCGTGAAGGTCTGGATCTACAAGGGCGACGTCAAGAACATCGCCGAGGTCCGCGCCGAGAACGCCGCGGCCCGTGCGGGCAACCGCCCGGCGCGCGGTGCGGGTGACCGTCCGGCCGGTGGCCGCGGTGGCGCCCGTGGTGGCGAGCGTGGCGGCCGCGGCCGCAAGCCGCAGCAGTCCGCTCCGGCGGCCGAGGCCCCCAAGGCCGACGCCCCCGCCGCGGCTGCTCCGGCTGAGAGCACCGGAACGGAGGCCTGACCGACATGCTGATCCCCCGTAGGGTCAAGCACCGCAAGCAGCACCACCCCAAGCGCTCCGGCGCGAGCAAGGGTGGTACGCAGGTCGCGTTCGGCGAGTACGGCATCCAGGCCCTCACGCCGGCGTACGTGACCAACCGCCAGATCGAGGCGGCCCGTATCGCGATGACCCGCCACATCAAGCGTGGCGGCAAGGTCTGGATCAACATCTACCCGGACCGCCCGCTCACCAAGAAGCCCGCCGAGACCCGCATGGGTTCCGGTAAGGGTTCTCCGGAGTGGTGGATCGCGAACGTCAAGCCGGGTCGGGTGATGTTCGAACTGTCCTACCCGAACGAGAAGATCGCGCGCGAGGCTCTGACCCGTGCGGCTCACAAGCTGCCGATGAAGTGCAAGATCGTCAAGCGCGAGGCAGGTGAGCTGTGATGTCGGCCGGAACCAAGGCGTCCGAGCTGCGCGAACTGGGCAACGAGGAGCTTCTCGCGAAGCTCACCGAGGCCAAGGCTGAGCTGTTCAACCTCCGCTTCCAGGCGGCGACGGGCCAGCTCGAGAACCACGGTCGGCTCAAGGCCGTCCGGAAGGACATCGCGCGGATCTACACCCTGATGCGTGAGCGCGAGCTGGGCATCGAGACGGTGGAGAGCGCCTGATGAGCGAGAGCAACGTGACTGAGACCACGAAGACCGAGCGCGGTTTCCGCAAGACCCGTCAGGGTCTGGTCGTCAGCGACAAGATGGACAAGACCGTCGTCGTCGCCGTCGAGGACCGCGTCACCCACGCCCTGTACGGCAAGGTCATCCGCCGTACGAGCAAGCTCAAGGCTCACGACGAGCAGAACGCCGCCGGCGTCGGCGACCGCGTCCTCCTGATGGAGACCCGGCCGCTGTCGGCGACGAAGCGCTGGCGCGTCGTCGAGATCCTCGAGAAGGCCAAGTAAGACCGCCCGAGGGTGAATCCGCCCTCGGGTCAGTTCCGCCAGGCTCGGCAGGGGCCCCGCCTCCCTCAGGGGGAGACGCAGCCCCTGCCGGGAACCGGCAGACAAACAGGAGATAGACGTGATCCAGCAGGAGTCGCGACTCCGCGTCGCCGACAACACGGGTGCGAAGGAAATTCTCACCATTCGTGTTCTCGGTGGCTCGGGTCGCCGCTACGCGGGCATCGGTGACGTCATCGTCGCCACCGTCAAGGACGCGATCCCCGGTGGCAACGTGAAGAAGGGTGACGTCGTCAAGGCGGTCATCGTTCGCACCGTCAAGGAGCGCCGCCGCCAGGACGGCTCGTACATCCGCTTCGACGAGAACGCCGCCGTCATTCTGAAGAACGACGGCGACCCCCGCGGCACCCGTATCTTCGGCCCCGTGGGCCGTGAGCTGCGCGAGAAGAAGTTCATGAAGATCATCTCGCTCGCGCCGGAGGTGCTGTAAGCATGAAGATCAAGAAGGGCGACCTGGTCCAGGTCATCACCGGTAAGGACAAGGGCAAGCAGGGCAAGGTCATCGCGGCCTTCCCCCGCGAGGACCGCGTCCTGGTCGAGGGTGTCAACCGGGTCAAGAAGCACACCAAGGCGAACCAGCCGGGCCGCGCCTCCCAGGCCGGCGGCATCGTCACGGTCGAGGCCCCGGTCCACGTGAGCAACGTCCAGCTCGTCGTGGAGCAGGACGGCAAGAAGGTCGTTACCCGCGTCGGCTTCCGTTTCGACGACGAGGGCAACAAGATCCGCGTGGCCAAGCGGACCGGTGAGGACATCTGATGACTACCACCACTTCTCCGCGCCTCAAGCAGAAGTACCGCGAGGAGATCGCGGGCAAGCTGCACGAGGAGTTCTCGTTCGAGAACGTCATGCAGATCCCCGGCCTCGTCAAGATCGTGGTCAACATGGGTGTGGGCGACGCCGCCCGCGACTCCAAGCTGATCGACGGCGCCATCAAGGACCTCACCACGATCACCGGCCAGAAGCCGGCCGTGACCAAGGCCCGCAAGTCCATCGCGCAGTTCAAGCTGCGCGAGGGTCAGCCGATCGGCTGCCACGTCACCCTCCGCGGTGACCGCATGTGGGAGTTCCTGGACCGTACGCTGTCGCTCGCGCTGCCGCGTATCCGTGACTTCCGCGGCCTGTCGCCGAAGCAGTTCGACGGCCGTGGCAACTACACGTTCGGTCTCACGGAGCAGGTCATGTTCCACGAGATCGACCAGGACAAGATCGACCGCGTCCGGGGCATGGACATCACCGTGGTCACCACGGCGAAGAACGACGACGAGGGTCGCGCCCTTCTCCGTCACCTCGGCTTCCCGTTCAAGGAGAACTGACCGTGGCGAAGAAGTCGCTGATCGCTAAGGCCGCCCGCAAGCCCAAGTTCGGTGTGCGTGGCTACACCCGCTGCCAGCGCTGTGGCCGTCCGCACTCCGTCTACCGCAAGTTCGGCCTGTGCCGTGTGTGCCTCCGTGAGATGGCTCACCGCGGCGAGCTGCCGGGCGTGACCAAGAGCTCCTGGTAATCCCCGAGAAATCGGGCATTGCGCAGGACTCTCGGTAAGTTACCGGGCCGGCAGGTGCCCCTCCCCGATGCCGTAGGCTTGAGGGGTTGGGCGTCTGCCGCCCTGGATCGCCTGCGAACCCCTCGAACACGAGGCGGTTCGCTGACAATCGCTTACTACGCCGTAGGTCCCCGCGCCGCACCCGTCCCGCCTCTGAGCGGGGAGAGGGATGGCGCATACAGGAAACCCCGGCGAGAGAGGCCGAAGGCCAATTCATGACCATGACTGATCCGATCGCGGACATGCTGACTCGTCTGCGTAACGCGAACTCGGCGTACCACGACACCGTGGCGATGCCGCACAGCAAGATCAAGTCGCACATCGCGGAGATCCTCCAGCAGGAGGGCTTCATCACCGGCTGGAAGGTCGAGGACGCCGAGGTCGGCAAGAACCTCGTCCTCGAGCTGAAGTTCGGTCCGAACCGCGAGCGCTCCATCGCGGGCATCAAGCGGATCTCGAAGCCGGGTCTGCGTGTGTACGCGAAGTCCACCAACCTGCCGAAGGTCCTCGGTGGCCTGGGCGTGGCGATCATCTCCACGTCCCACGGTCTCCTGACCGGCCAGCAGGCAGGCAAGAAGGGCGTAGGTGGGGAAGTCCTCGCCTACGTCTGGTAGTCGGGAAAGGAAGAGAAGCTCATGTCGCGAATCGGCAAGCTCCCCATCCAGGTTCCCGCCGGTGTGGACGTCACCATCGATGGCCGCACGGTCGCGGTGAAGGGCCCCAAGGGCTCCCTCTCGCACACCGTCGCCGCGCCGATCGAGGTCACCAAGGGTGAGGACGGCGTCATCAGCGTCACCCGCCCCAACGACGAGCGTCAGAACAAGGCCCTCCACGGCCTGTCCCGCACGCTGGTGGCGAACATGATCACCGGCGTGACCACGGGTTACGTCAAGGCGCTCGAGATCAGCGGTGTCGGTTACCGCGTCCAGGCGAAGGGCTCCAACCTGGAGTTTGCGCTCGGATACAGCCACCCGATCCTGATCGAGGCCCCCGAAGGCATCACCTTCAAGGTCGAGTCGCCCACGAAGTTCTCGGTCGAGGGCATCGACAAGCAGAAGGTCGGCGAGACGGCGGCCAAGATCCGCAAGCTGCGGAAGCCCGACCCGTACAAGGCCAAGGGCGTCAAGTACGCCGGCGAGGTCATCCGCCGCAAGGTCGGAAAGGCTGGTAAGTAAGCCATGGCATACGGTACGAAGATCGCCAAGGGTGACGCGTACAAGCGCGCCGCCATCAAGCGTCGCCACGTCCGCATCAGGAAGCACATCTCCGGTACGCCGGAGCGTCCCCGCCTGGTCGTGACGCGCTCCAACCGCAACATCGTGGCCCAGGTCATCGACGACATCGCGGGCCACACGCTCGCCTCGGCGTCGACCCTGGACACCTCGATCCGCGGCGGCGAGGGCGACAAGAGCGCCCAGGCGCAGCAGGTCGGCGCCCTGGTCGCCGAGCGCGCCAAGGCGGCCGGTGTCGAGACCGTCGTGTTCGACCGTGGTGGCAACAGGTACGCCGGGCGCATCGCCGCTCTGGCTGACGCCGCCCGCGAGGCCGGGCTGAAGTTCTGAGCCCCGGTTCCGGGACTAACGGACGTAACAGAGAGAGGTAGATCCAATGGCTGGACCCCAGCGCCGCGGGAGCGGTGCCGGTGGCGGCGAGCGGCGGGACCGGAAGGGTCGCGACGGTGGCGCTGCCGCCGAGAAGACCGCTTACGTTGAGCGCGTTGTCGCGATCAACCGCGTTGCCAAGGTTGTCAAGGGTGGTCGTCGCTTCAGCTTCACCGCGCTCGTCGTGGTCGGAGACGGTGACGGCACCGTAGGTGTCGGTTACGGCAAGGCCAAGGAAGTTCCCGCGGCCATCGCGAAGGGTGTCGAGGAGGCCAAGAAGAACTTCTTCAAGGTCCCGCGCATCCAGGGCACCATCCCGCACCCCATCACGGGTGAGAAGGCGGCGGGCGTCGTCCTGCTCAAGCCGGCGTCCCCCGGTACCGGCGTCATCGCCGGTGGCCCGGTGCGTGCCGTGCTCGAGTGCGCCGGCGTGCACGACATCCTGTCGAAGTCGCTCGGTTCGTCGAACGCGATCAACATCGTGCACGCGACCGTGGAGGCCCTGAAGGGCCTGCAGCGTCCCGAGGAGATCGCGGCCCGCCGCGGTCTGCCCCTCGAGGACGTCGCCCCCGCGGCCCTGCTCCGTGCGCGTGCAGGGGCGGGTGCGTAATGGCTCGCCTCAAGGTCACGCAGACGAAGTCGTACATCGGCAGCAAGCAGAACCACCGCGACACCCTGCGTTCGCTCGGCCTCAAGCGGGTCAACGACGTGGTTGTCAAGGAGGACCGTCCTGAGTTCCGCGGCATGGTGCACACCGTCCGCCACCTCGTGACGGTCGAGGAGGTCGACTGATCATGGGTGAGCAGAACCCGCTCAAGATCCACAACCTCCGTCCCGCCCCCGGGGCCAAGACCGCGAAGACCCGTGTGGGTCGCGGTGAGGCGTCGAAGGGTAAGACGGCCGGTCGTGGCACCAAGGGCACCAAGGCCCGCTACCAGGTTCCGGAGCGCTTCGAGGGTGGGCAGATGCCCCTCCACATGCGCCTCCCGAAGCTCAAGGGCTTCAAGAACCCGTTCAAGACCGAGTACCAGGTCGTGAACCTCGACAAGCTCGCCCAGCTCTACCCCGAGGGCGGCGAGGTCACCGTCGCCTCCCTCGTGGAGAAGGGCGCTGTTCGCAAGAACAGCCTCGTCAAGGTCCTCGGCCAGGGTGAGGTCTCCGTGGCGCTGACCGTGACGGTGGACGCCGTCTCGGGCTCCGCCAAGGAGAAGATCACCGCCGCCGGCGGCAGCGTCACCGAGCTCGTCTGAGCTCGCTGACAGCGCGAACACCCCGACCGGGGACGCCTCTTCACGGAGGCGTCCCCGGTCGTTCGTCGTTCCGGGGGTGTGTCCGCGCCCCCTCCGGACACCCCGTGCGGGTGAGAACCGACACGGGGAATGGGGGGAGTTGGGGCGAGTTGCGCTGGTGGCCGTGTGCGGGGCGGGGTGTTCGGTTCGAAGGGGTCGTTCCACGGAGCCCTGAGCGCCGGTAAGGTTGGCCGTCGCAGTGTGTGCCCTCATCCTCCGCACGAGGGCCGGTCAGAACGCCGGCCCCCGTCGCACCGGCCGGGGCGGCTGCGGGCGCAAGTCCACATACATCGATCTCAAGACCGTCACCTCTACGCAACGGCGCGGGGGTCGCAGGAGGCACCGTGCTCACCGCGTTCGCCCAGGCGTTCAAGACGCCTGACCTGCGCAAGAAGCTGCTCTTCACGCTCGGCATCATCGTGGTCTACCGGCTCGGCGCCTCGGTGCCGATCCCGGGCGTCTCCTACGAGAACGTCCAGATCTGCCTCGACCAGGCGAGCTCCAACTCGGGGCTCTTCGGCCTGGTCAACATGTTCAGCGGCGGGGCGCTGCTGCAGATCACGATCTTCGCGCTGGGCATCATGCCGTACATCACGGCGAGCATCATTCTTCAGCTGCTGACCGTGGTGATCCCGAGGCTGGAAGCCCTGAAGAAGGAAGGGCAGTCCGGCACCGCGAAGATCACGCAGTACACCCGGTACCTGACGGTCGCCCTCGCCATCCTCCAGGGCACCGGCCTGGTCGCCACCGCCCGCAGCGGCGCGCTCTTCCAGAACTGCCCGGTCGCCTCGCAGGTCGTGCCGGACCAGTCGATCTTCGTCACGGTCGTCATGGTCCTCACGATGACCGCGGGCACCGCGGCCGTCATGTGGCTCGGCGAGCTGATCACCGACCGCGGCATCGGCAACGGCATGTCCATCCTGATGTTCATCTCGATCGCCGCGGGCTTCATCGGCGCGATCTGGTCGATCAAGCAGCAGGGCAAGCTGGCCGACGGCTGGATCGAGTTCGGCATCGTGATCCTGGTCGGCCTGGCCATGGTCATGCTGGTGGTGTTCGTCGAGCAGGCGCAGCGCCGCATCCCGGTGCAGTACGCGAAGCGGATGATCGGGCGCCGCTCCTACGGCGGTACGTCCACGTACATCCCGCTGAAGGTCAACCAGGCGGGCATCATCCCCGTGATCTTCGCCTCGTCGCTGCTCTACATCCCGATGCTGATCGCGCAGTTCTCCAACGGGAACTCGGCGTGGGCGAAGTGGATCCAGCAGCACTTCATCGACGGCAAGCCGATCTACGTGGCGGTCTACTTCCTGCTGATCGTGTTCTTCGCCTTCTTCTACGTCGCCATCTCCTTCAACCCCGAGGAAGTGGCCGACAACATGAAGAAGTATGGTGGCTTCATTCCGGGCATCCGGGCCGGCCGGCCCACCGCCGAGTACCTCTCCTACGTACTCAACCGGATCACGTGGCCGGGCTCGCTGTACCTGGGCCTGATCGCTCTCGTGCCGACACTGGCGTTGGCACCTCTGGGCGCGAACCAGAACTTCCCGTTCGGCGGGACGAGCATCCTCATCATCGTGGGTGTGGGTCTGGAGACCGTGAAGCAGATCGAGAGCCAGCTCCAGCAGCGTAATTACGAAGGGTTCCTCCGCTGATGCGTATCGTCCTCGTCGGGCCGCCCGGGGCGGGCAAGGGAACGCAGGCCGCGTTCCTTGCCGAGAACCTGGGTATCCCGCACATCTCCACGGGTGACCTCTTCCGGGCGAACATCAGCCAGAAGACGGAGCTGGGGCGCGCCGCGAAGTCCTACATGGACGCGGGGAACCTGGTGCCCGACGAGGTCACCATCGGGATGGCCGAGGACCGCATGAAGCAGGCGGACGCGGCGGGCGGGTTCCTGCTCGACGGGTTCCCGCGGAACGTCGCGCAGGCGCAGGCGCTGGACGCGTTCCTGTCGGGCCAGGGGGCCGCGCTGGACGCCGTCCTCGACCTGGAGGTGCCGGAGGACGAGGTCGTCAAGCGCATCGCCGGGCGTCGGATCTGCCGCAACGACTCCGCGCACGTCTTCCACGTCTCGTACGCGCCGCCCGCCGTCGAGGGTGTCTGCGACACCTGCGGCGGGGAGCTGTACCAGCGGGGCGACGACACCGAGGCGACCGTGCGGAACCGGTTGGACGTGTACCACCGCGAGACCGAGCCGATCATCGACCACTACAAGGCGCAGGGCCTCGTCGTGACGATCTCGGCGCTCGGGAAGGTGGCGGAGGTCACCTCGCGTGCGATGGCGGCGCTCGGACGCGACGACCAGGCGGCGTAGCTTTTCTGCACCGGCGTGCGGCCGCACGGTCCCCCTCGCGGGGACTGTGCGGCCGCCGCCGCGTTTCCGGGCGCGGCCCGGTCTTTCCCCACCCCGCCCCTTCCCGAATCCCTCACGCGCCGGGCGGCTCAGCGCCTGCGGCGCGTGCACGGGCTGCGCCCGCGCGACCTCAAGCGCCTGCCGGGCTGGAGTTCTTGGTGCCGCCCCCCTGAGGCACCCACCGCCTTGAGGGACGGGGTGGGGCGGGGGTGGTCGTATCGTGGAAGGGTGCGGGCCGGCCGATACGCGGGTGGTCCAGGTCGGACGGAAGGCAGGTCGCAGGCGTGGTGGAGATCAAGACCCCGGAGCAGATCGCGAAGATGCGCGAGGCGGGGCTTGTCGTCGCCGCCATCCACGAGGCGACGCGCAAGGCGGCCGTGCCGGGGGCGACGACGCGGGACCTGGACGAGGCCGCGCGCAAGGTGATCGCGGAGCACGGGGCGACGTCGAACTTCCTGGGGTACGGGGGCTTCCCGGCGACGATCTGCACCTCGGTGAACGAGGTCGTCGTGCACGGGATCCCGGACGAGAAGACCGTCCTGAAGGACGGCGACCTGATCTCGATCGACTGCGGCGCGATCGTGGACGGCTGGCACGGGGACGCGGCGTACACCGCGTTCGTGGGGGAGGGGCACAGCCCCGAGCTGATCGAGCTCTCCCGGGTGACGGAGGAGTCGATGTGGGCCGGCATCGCCGCGATGAAGCCCGGCGGCCGGCTCGTGGACGTCTCGCGGGCGATCGAGGCGTACATCCGCCGCCAGCCCCGCCCGGGCGGCGGCAAGTACGGCATCGTCCAGGACTACGGCGGCCACGGCATCGGCTCGGCCATGCACATGGAGCCGCACGTCCTCAACTACGTCGAGCGCCGCCGCGGCCGCGGGCCGAAGCTCGTGCCCGGCCTCTGCCTCGCCATCGAGCCCATGGTCTCCCTCGGCACCCCCCGCACCCGCGTCCTCGAGGACGAGTGGACCGTCGTCACCACCGACGGCACCTGGTCCTCCCACTGGGAGCACTCCATCGCCCTCACCGAGTCCGGCCCCTTCGTCCTCACCTCCCCCGACGGCGGCGCCGCGAAGCTCGCGGAGCTGGGCGTCGCGGTCGCCCCGGACCCGCTGGGCTGAGCGGGGAGTCCGCCGGGCGGGAGGGGTGCGGGTTGGCGGGAGATCCGGTTAGGGATCTCCCGCGGTGGGCATTCTTAGCGGATTCGTCTTTTCGGGTGCCCTGGCGTAGACTGACTCGTCGGCTCTCGTGCACCCGCATGCCTGCATGTGCGTACGAGCGTCGATCAAGGTAGCCGATTCGAAGGGCATAGCGTGGCCAAGAAGCAAGGTGCCATCGAAATCGAGGGCACCGTGATCGAGTCCCTCCCGAACGCGATGTTCAAGGTGGAACTCCAGAACGGTCACAAGGTCCTCGCGCACATCTCGGGCAAGATGCGCATGCACTACATCCGCATCCTCCCGGATGACCGGGTCGTGGTGGAGCTCTCTCCGTACGACCTGACGCGTGGACGGATCGTCTACCGCTACAAGTAGATCCTGCCGTCCGCGCCCCGGCGTGGACGCACCGAGCCCGGAGAACCTCACCTCATGAAGGTCAAGCCGAGCGTCAAGAAGATCTGCGACAAGTGCAAGGTGATCCGCCGCCACGGCCGGGTCATGGTCATCTGCGACAACCTGCGCCACAAGCAGCGCCAGGGCTGACGCACCGACCGTAGGACCTGCACCCCGCAGTTCTTCGCGCGACGCGAGCAAGCAGTACCCAGCAGTACCTGTACACAAGCAGCACCCGACCGCCGTGGCGACACGGTGTCGACACCTCCAGCGGAGGCTGGGGACCCGGAACGTACCACCCCTCGTACGAGGGGGGTCGGCGGCCGGGAACGGTGCTGCGGAAGACCTCCGAACCAATCAGGAGCCATAGATGGCACGCCTTTCCGGCGTTGACCTCCCGCGCGACAAGCGCGTCGAGGTCGCTCTCACCTACGTCTTCGGCATCGGGCGCACCCTGTCGCAGAAGGCGCTGGCCGAGACCGGTGTCAACCCCAACACCCGTGTGCGCGACCTGGCCGAAGAGGACCTGGTCAAGCTCCGCGAGTACGTGGACAACCACTTCAAGACCGAGGGTGACCTCCGTCGCGAGATCGCCGCCGACATCCGCCGCAAGGTCGAGATCGGCTGCTACCAGGGTCTGCGTCACCGCCGCGGTCTCCCGGTCCACGGCCAGCGCACCAGCACGAACGCCCGTACCCGCAAGGGTCCGCGTCGCGCGATCGCCGGCAAGAAGAAGCCGGGCAAGAAGTAGTCCCCACAGCGGACGCTTATCAGCGGTCTTCGCTGTAGGACCGATCACCTCCCTCTCCAGCTGGAGTAAGACATGCCCCCCAAGGGTCGTCAGGGCGCAGCCAAGAAGGTGCGTCGCAAGGAAAAGAAGAACGTCGCTCACGGCCACGCGCACATCAAGAGCACGTTCAACAACACCATCGTCTCGATCACGGACCCCACGGGCAACGTGATCTCCTGGGCCTCCGCCGGCCACGTCGGCTTCAAGGGCTCGCGCAAGTCGACCCCGTTCGCCGCGCAGATGGCCGCCGAGTCGGCCGCGCGCCGCGCGCAGGAGCACGGCATGCGCAAGGTCGACGTCTTCGTCAAGGGCCCCGGCTCCGGCCGTGAGACCGCGATCCGCTCGCTGCAGGCGACCGGGCTCGAGGTCGGCTCGATCCAGGACGTGACGCCCACCCCGCACAACGGGTGCCGTCCCCCCAAGCGTCGCCGCGTCTGATCCCACGGCCTGCGGGCCGCTGGATCGCGCACGTCGCTCGACCTGAGTGACCGGGCGGTACGGCCTTCGCGGCCGTGCCGCCCGTACTCTTGAAACAGCACCACCCCATCGGGCATCAAATAGCGGGTGTCCATGACTGAAGGAAAAAGCGCATGCTGATCGCTCAGCGTCCGTCGCTGACCGAAGAGGTCGTCGACGAGTTCCGTTCGCGGTTCGTGATCGAGCCCCTGGAGCCCGGTTTCGGGTACACCCTGGGCAACTCGCTCCGCCGCACCCTCCTCTCCTCCATCCCCGGCGCCGCTGTCACCAGCATCCGGATCGACGGTGTCCTGCACGAGTTCACCACCGTGCCGGGCGTCAAGGAGGACGTCACCGACCTGATCCTCAACATCAAGCAGCTGGTCGTCTCCTCGGAGCACGACGAGCCGGTCGTGATGTACCTGCGCAAGCAGGGCCCGGGTCTGGTCACCGCCGCCGACATCGCGCCGCCGGCCGGTGTCGAGGTGCACAACCCCGACCTCGTCCTCGCCACGCTGAACGGCAAGGGCAAGCTGGAGATGGAGCTGACCGTCGAGCGCGGTCGCGGCTACGTCTCCGCGGTGCAGAACAAGCAGGTGGGTCAGGAGATCGGGCGCATCCCGGTCGACTCGATCTACTCGCCGGTCCTCAAGGTCACGTACAAGGTCGAGGCGACGCGTGTCGAGCAGCGCACCGACTTCGACAAGCTGATCGTGGACGTCGAGACCAAGCAGGCGATGCGTCCGCGTGACGCGATGGCCTCCGCCGGTAAGACGCTGGTCGAGCTGTTCGGTCTCGCGCGCGAGCTCAACATCGACGCCGAGGGCATCGACATGGGCCCGTCGCCGACGGACGCGGCCCTGGCTGCGGACCTCGCCCTGCCGATCGAGGAGCTCGAGCTCACCGTCCGGTCGTACAACTGCCTCAAGCGTGAGGGCATCCACTCGGTGGGGGAGCTCGTCGCGCGGTCCGAGGCGGACCTGCTCGACATCCGCAACTTCGGTGCGAAGTCGATCGACGAGGTCAAGGCGAAGCTGGCCGGGATGGGCCTCGCGCTCAAGGACTCCCCGCCCGGGTTCGACCCCACCGCGGCGGCGGACGCGTTCGGTGCGGACGACGACGCCGATGCGGGCTTCGTTGAGACCGAGCAGTACTAAGAGCTCGGAGCTCGACGTTCGCTCTCGGGTGCGGGTGGATTGTGGCTGGTCGCGCAGTTCCCCGCGCCCCTGGAGGGGCTGCGCCCCCAGGAAAGCCTCCGGACTCTGTCCGGATCTCCGACAGGCGGCCGCCTGCTCGGACACTGACTTCGGTACCTGATACGGCCGGGGCAGATCACAAGGAGTAACACCATGCCGAAGCCCGCCAAGGGTGCCCGTCTGGGTGGCAGTGCCGCGCACGAGAAGCTGCTGCTCGCGAACCTCGCGAAGTCGCTGTTCGAGCACGGCAAGATCACGACGACGGAGGCGAAGGCGCGCCGGCTGCGGCCCGTCGCCGAGCGTCTGATCACGAAGGCGAAGAAGGGCGACATCCACAACCGTCGCCAGGTGCTGCAGACGATCACGGACAAGAGCGTCGTCCACACGCTGTTCGCCGAGATCGGCCCGCGCTACGAGAACCGCCCCGGTGGTTACACGCGCATCACCAAGATCGGTAACCGTCGTGGGGACAACGCCCCCATGGCCGTCATCGAGCTGGTCGAGGCCCTGACCGTGGCCCAGCAGGCCACCGGTGAGGCCGAGGCCGCCACGAAGCGTTCGGTGAAGGAGCAGGAGGCCAAGAAGGCCGACGAGACTCCCGCCGCCGAGGCTCCGGCCGAGGAGAGCAAGGACGCCTGAGGCGTCTGAGCACTGCTTGCCGAGTCGGGCCCGCACTCCCCGCAGGGGGTGCGGGCCCGCTCTCGTTCCCCACCGTTGGCGCAGGAAGGCGTGTTGATGAGTGACGAGGTGGCGCCCGGCCACGTGCGGGTGCGGTTCGACCTGTCCTACGACGGGACGGACTTCTCCGGCTGGGCCCGGCAGCCCAGCGGGCGGCGGACCGTGCAGGGCGAGATCGAGGAGGCGCTGCGGACGGTGACCCGCGCCCCGGAGGTCTTCCCGCTGACGGTCGCGGGCCGCACGGACGCGGGCGTGCACGCGCGCGGACAGGTCGCGACGGCGGACCTGCCGGACGCGGTGTGGGCCGAGCACGGCGAGAAGCTGCTGAAGCGGCTCGCCGGACGCCTGCCGCGCGACGTGCGGATCTGGCGCGTCGCCGAGGCGCCGGCCGGGTTCAACGCCCGCTTCGCCGCGGTCTGGCGCCGGTACGCCTACCGGATCACCGACCACCCGGGCGGCGCGGACCCGCTGCTGCGCAACCACGTGCTGTGGCACGACTGGGAGTTGGACGTCGACGCGATGAACGCGGCGGCTGAACTCCTGCTCGGCGAGCACGACTTCGCCGCGTTCTGCAAGAAGCGCGAGGGCGCCACGACGATCCGCACCCTGCAGCGGCTCGACCTCGTGCGGTCCGAGGCGGACGGGATCGTCACCGCGACCGTCCAGGCGGACGCGTTCTGCCACAACATGGTGCGCTCGCTGATCGGCGCGCTGCTGTTCGTGGGGGACGGCCACCGCCCCGTGGAGTGGGCGGGCGAGGTGCTCGCGGCCGGTGTGCGGGACTCCTCCGTGCACGTCGTGAAGCCGCACGGGCTGACGCTGGAGGAAGTCGGCTACCCGGCCGACGAGTTGCTGGCGGCCCGGGCCCGGGAGGCGCGCAACCTGCGCACGCTTCCCGGGACTTCGGGCGGCGGGTGCTGCTGAGCGGGTGCTGCCGAGCCCCGCGCGGGACGACGCGGGTCAGTCGGTCAGCTCGTTGGCGACGAACTTCCGCAGCCAGTCGCGGAACTCGGGGCCGAGGTCCTCGCGCTCCGCGGCGAGCCGGACCGTCGCCTTGAGGTAGTCGGCGCGGTCGCCGGTGTCGTAGCGGCGGCCGTCGAAGACGACGCCGTGGACCGGTTCGCCGTTCGCGGCAAGGGTGTTGAGGGCGTCGGTGAGCTGGATCTCGCCGCCGGCGCCGGGCGCGGTCTCGCGCAGCACGTCGAAGACGGCCGGGTCGAGGACGTACCGGCCGATGACGGCCAGGCTGCTCGGCGCGGTGCCGGGGGCCGGCTTCTCGACCAGCTCGGTCAGGCGCAGGACGTCCTCGCCGGCGTCGGTGGGCTCGACGGCGGCGCAGCCGTACAGGTGGCTGCGGTCGGCCGGGACCGGGGTGAGGGCGACGACGGTCCCCCCGAAGCGCTCGCGGACCTCGATCATGCGGGTGAGCAGCGGGTCGCGCGGGTCGATGAGGTCGTCGCCGAGCAGCACCGCGAAGGGCTCGTCGCCGACGTGCGCCGCGGCGCAGAGGACGGCGTGGCCGAGGCCCTTGGGGTCGCCCTGGCGGGCGTAGTGGACCTGGCCGAGGTTGCTGGAGGCGTCGACCAGGGCGAGCTTGGCGGTGTCGCCCTTCTTCGCGAGCAGCGACTCCAGCTCGTAGTTGCGGTCGAAGTGGTCCTCGAGGGCGCGCTTGTTGCGGCCCGTGATCATGAGGATGTCGGTCAGGCCGGCGGACGCGGCCTCCTCGACCACGTACTGGATGGCCGGCTTGTCGACCAGCGGCAGCATCTCCTTCGGGTTGGCCTTGGTGGCCGGAAGGAAGCGGGTGCCGAGTCCGGCGGCCGGGATCACGGCCTTGAGCAGTGGCTTGGTGGTGTGCTGTGAAGACGTCATGGACGCGTGCCCGAGCCGGTGGCCGGGCGTCCCTCCCCTGGGTGTGCGCGATTCCGACTCATCCTAGGGGCAGTCGGGCCGTGCTCCCGTCCGTTCGTTCGCGACTGAACAGAATGTCGGTTGGTGAAACAATCCGTTCACCCTTCCGACGCGCATATTTATCAGAGATGAACGGCAACGGCCGCCCCGCGAAAGGAAGTCATCCGTCGTCCGTCGAATTCCTCGTATAAGCTCAACCGATCCCGGCCCTGGGTGTGTCATGGGGTGGGCCGGGGAAACGCCGGTGACATGGCCGGTCGGCCGGGGGGCTTCGATGAGCGCGGTGCGGTACGCGGAGGCGAGGGGGCGGGAGCGGCGGCGCCGCCGCGGAAGCGGCAGTTCCGCGGGCCGGAGCGGACCGGCGGGAGCTGCGCACGGCCTGCTGCCGGTGCCGCCCGACGACCGGGAGAAGTACGCCTACGCCACCCGCCACCTGTGGGTTCTCACCTTCGGTTCGCTCGTCGGATTCGCCTGTCTGGCGATGAGCCAATTCCTTTTCACCGCCTCCAGTCCGTGGTTCTGGCTGATCCTTCCGCTGCTCGCATTCGCGGTCGCGGATTACCTGATCTCGCTGTACCTCGACGGGTTCAGCAAGGATTTCGATCTTCGCCGGCACCGTTCCCTGGTGCGCGACTGGCGGCCGGTGGACCCGCCGTCGGTGGACGTGTTCCTGCCGGTCTGCGGCGAGCCGCTGGAGGTGCTGCACAACACCTGGGTGCACGTGAACCGGCTGGCCGGCACCTACCGCGGCCCGGTGCGGACCTATGTGCTCGACGACGCGGCCGACCCCGAAGTGGAGGCGATGGCTGCCGACTTCGGGTTCGTCTACGTGGTGCGGCCCCGGCGCGGCTGGTTCAAGAAGGCCGGGAACCTCCACCACGCGTTCGGGATCACCGGCGGCGACCACATCCTCATCCTGGACGCGGACTTCGCCCCGCGCGCCGACCTCCTGGACGAGCTGCTGCCGCACATGGACGACGACCCGGCCGTCGGGATCGTCCAGTCGCCGCAGTTCTTCCGCACCCTGGACCGGCAGAACTGGATCGAGCGCGGCGCGGGCGCCGTGCAGGAGCAGTTCTACCGCTCGGTGCAGACCTCGCGGGAGGACAAGGAGGGCTCGATCTGCGTCGGCTCCTGCGCGGTGTACCGGCGGGCGGCGCTCGCCGACATCGGCGGGATCTCGCTGATCGAGCACTCGGAGGACATGTACACCGGCTTCGACCTGCGCGCGCTCGGCTGGCGGCTGCGGTACGTGCCGGTCGCGCTCTCCGCCGGCGTCTGCCCGGACAGCGCGTCCGCGTTCCACCACCAGCAGTACCGCTGGTGCATGGGCTCGCTGTCGCTGCTGACCAGCAGGCGGTTCTGGGAGATGGACCTCCGCTTCAAGACCCGGCTCTGCTACGTGTCGGGCTTCCTGTACTACCTGCAGACCGCGCTGCTGACCTTCCTCGCCCCGCTGATCCCGCTCTCCCTGCTGGTCCTGCGGCCCGACCTGCTGCGTGCCGAGGCGAGCCTGCTCGTGCTCCCGAGCCTCGCCTACGTCACCCTCGTGCTGCCGCTGTGGCACCGGGCGCCCTACCGCCTGGAGGCGTGGGCGGCCCGGCTGATGTACGGCTGGTCGCACGTCTTCGCCGTCTGGGACGTGCTGCGCGGCCGGGAGATGGGCTGGCGGCCGACGGGCTCGGACGGGGCCAGGAAGAGCGGCATGGGCCGGTACTGGACCGGGATGATCGGCTGGTCCGGCGGCACGGCCGCGCTGTGGGTGGGCCTCGCGGTGTACCGGCTGCTCACGGGCTACCCGCCGGACTACGCGCTGATGCTGTCCGCGGGCCTGTTCTACGCGATCGTCGTCGCCCGGGTGCTGGTCCAGCCGCGCGCCGCCGAGGCGGTGGCCGTGTGAGGGGCGCCGGAAGGGTACGCGGCCTGCTCGCCGCCGCGGTCCTGGCGGGGCTGCTCGCCGGGTGCGGGACGTTCTCCGACGAGGGCCGCGAGGAGTACCGCCGCAGCCAGGGCGAGGCCGCGCCGCCCGCGGGACCGGAGGCGTCGCCCTCCGCCGAGGAGCAGGCGGAACTCCCCTTCGACGTTCGCCCGTTGCTCGATCCGGAGAAGAAGTACTTCGGCGTCGCCGCCGACGGGGCGCCCGCCTCCCTGGAGGCCGTCGAGCGGTACGCGCGGGACGCCGGGAAGAAGCCCAACGTCATCGAGTTCTACGCGGCCTGGGGCGACCGCTACGAGACGGACCTCGTCGGCAACGCCTGGCGCTACGGTGCCGTGCCGTACATCGCCTGGG
The DNA here is from genome assembly GCF_042728285.1 of Streptomyces sp. NPDC060194. Taxonomy (NCBI): domain Bacteria; kingdom Bacillati; phylum Actinomycetota; class Actinomycetes; order Kitasatosporales; family Streptomycetaceae; genus Streptomyces; species Streptomyces sp. NPDC060194. The sequence continues at coordinate 21,554 of NZ_JBHWZH010000036.1, forward strand.
AGCCGTTCGCGAAGAGCCTGAAGAGCATCGCGGCCGGCGGCAGCGACGCCTACATCCGCGAGTGGGCCGTCGCGGTGCGGGAGTTGAACGTGCCGGTGGCGCTCAGCTTCGCGCACGAGATGAACGGCCACTGGTACCCGTGGGGGACGGGGAAGGCGACCCCGAAGGAGTTCCGCGACGCCTACCGGCGGGTCCACGACATCTTCGTCGAGGAGCGCGCCACCCAGGCGATCTGGGTCTGGAGCCCGAACGTCGTCAACCCCATGCCGGACGTCGAGTTGGAGCCGTACTGGCCCGGCGAGACGTACGTCGACTGGATCGGGGTCGTCGGCTACTACGGGGCGCAGGGGCCCGCGACCTTCGACACCCTCTACGGGCCGACGATGCGTCAGATCCGCACGTTCAGCGACAAGCCTTTCCTGATCGCGGAGACCGCGGCGGAGGCGGGCGAGACGAAACCGGCGGCCGTCGCCGACCTGTTCAGGGGGGTCGCCGCCCGGAAGGACGTCATCGGGTTCGTCTGGTTCAACTTCGACAAGGAGTCCGACTGGCGGATCACCAGCGGCCCCGCCTCGCTCAAGGCCTTCCGCGCCGGGGCGCGCAACCCCGCTTTCGGCTTCGACGTGGGCGCACCGTGAGCGGCCGCCCCCGCCCGCCGCGTTGGGCCCGCGACCGGACCCCGGACCCGCAGGAGTACGACGAGACGGCGGCGTACGGGCAGTACCCGGCCGTGGAGGCCTACCGGCAGGGCGGCGCACCCGGCGCGCAGACGCCGTCGTACGCCGACACCGGTGCGTACGCCCACGCCGGAGCCGCGCAGGCCCCGGTGCGGGAGTACGTCTCCCACCCGGACGCGCCCTACGCGCCGAACCCCGACTTCGGGACGGTGGAGGTGCGGGCGTGGGACCCGTACGCGGTCGGCCGGCGGCCGCAGCCGTTCGTGCCCGTGCACGAGACGCAGCCGACACCCGTCCACGGGACGCCGAAGGCGGTGGTGCGGGAGCCGGGGTACACCCTGCCGGCGGTGCCCGAGTCGGCGTGGTCGGTGAGCTCGCGGCGCGGCGTGCTGCTCGGGCGGGTGGTGCTGTGCCTCGTGCTGCTCGTGCAGGCGGGCCTGTCGCTGCGGCTGAAGGGCACCGCGTTCGTCGACGAGGCGCTGTACATCTCCGCCGGCGGCTACCAGCTGGAGCAGTGGCGCGAGGGTACCCCGCTGCCGCAGGACTTCGCCGGGTACTTCTCCGGCCACCCCAAGCTGTACCCGGTGCTCGCCGCGCTCGTCGACGAGCGGTTCGGGCTCGGCGGGGTCCGGCTGACGAGCCTGGCCTTCATGCTCGCGGCGACCGCGCTGCTCTACGCCCTCACCCGGCGGCTCTTCGACATCCGCTCGGCGCTGGGCGCGGCCGGGCTGTTCTCGGTGCTCCAGTCGACGATGTTCCTCGGCAACTTCGCCACCTTCGACGCGGCCGCCGTCCTGCTGCTCGCCCTCGGCGCCTGGGCGGTCGTCCGCACCGGCTCCGCGCACCCGCTCGCCGTGCTGCTCGCCGCCCCGCCCGCCGCGCTCGCCTTCGGCGTGAAGTACGCCGCCGGGCTCTACCTGCCGACCCTGGTGGTGCTCGCCGTGATCACCGCCGGCCGCCGGCCGGGCCTCGACCGCGGGACCGGCGCCGGGCGCGGGGCGGCCGGGGCGCTCGGCCGGGGCCTGCTGCTCGGTGCGGGCATCGCCGGCCTGCTCGCCCTCGGCTACCTGTACTCCGAGCCGCTGGGCGGGATCAGCGGCACCACCACCGGCCGCGCCAAGGGCACCGACGCCCCGCTCGACCTGCTGTACGCGAGCGCCGAGTGGGGCGGACTCGTCTTCGCGGCCGCGCTCGGCGGCTCGATCGCCTACGCGCTGCGGGCGCGGATGGTCGAGCGGCCCTGGATCGACGGGATCGCCCCGGGCCGGGCCCGCCGGATCGCGCTCGGCACCCTGCTCACCGGCACCGCGCTGCTCGCCCCCGCCTACCAGATCCACCTCCAGTCGCAGATCTCGCTCTTCAAGCACGTCGGCTTCGGCCTGCTCTTCGCCGCGCCGATGGCCGGCCTCGGCCTCGCCCGGCTCGTCGGCCCGCACTTCCGCCACCCCCAGCTCGGCATCCTGCTCTACGTCTCGACGCTGGTGTTCGGCATGGTGCAGGCGCAGTCCGGCTACAGCGTCGCCGACTCCGCCCCGATGACCGCCTACCTGCGCACGGTCGTCGACGGCGAGGGCCGCTACCTCGCCGACGAGTCCGAGATCACCACCTACTACCTGCGCGACCGGACCGACTGGGGGCAGTGGCAGAACACCTTCGGCATGGAGTACCGGCCGGAATCCGGCGAACCCCTCGCCGGGCCCGAGGCGTTCGCCGCCGCCGTCCGCGACGCCCGCTTCGACGCGATCGTGCTGCGCGGCGACATCTACCCGCAGAACACCGACGCCGCCGAGAAGGCGCTCAAGGGCAACCCGCACTACCGGCTGACCGCGGTGTTCCCGATCACCACCTCCTTCGGCACCGGCAGTTACCGGATCTGGGTGAAGCGATGACCCTCGACGCCCCGGCCCGCCGCCGGAACCGCGCACCGTCGCCCGACCCGGCCGGCGCCCCCGGCGGGCGGGCCGCCGCGCGCCGGGCCCGGGAGAAGGCGCGGCAGGGCGCCCGCGGGCCGGGCCGCGGCGGGCGGGCGGTCGCCGCCGGACTCTTCCTGCTCCCCACCGCGCTCGCCCTCGCGCTGATCCTGCCGGGGATCGGCGACCGCCAGCTGTGGCGCGACGAGCACGCCACCTGGTGGGCCGCCACCCTGTCGATGCACGACCTGAGCGTCCTCATCCGCACCATCGACGTGGTGTTCACGCCCTACTACGTGGCCATGCACGCCTGGATCGCCGCCACCGGCGACTCCGAGACCGCGCTGCGGATCCCGGCGGCGGTCGCCATGGCCTGCTCCGCCGGTCTGCTCGCGCTGCTCGGCCGGCGGATGTTCGTCCCCCGGGTCGGGCTGATCGCCGGGCTCGCCTACGCCGTCGTCCCCACCGTCACCCGGTTCGGCCAGGAGATCCGGCCGTACGCGTTCGCCGTGGCCGCCGTGCTGCTGTCGACGGTGCTGCTCTGCCGGGCGCTCGACCGGCCGACGTTCAGGGTGTGGGTCGGGTACACGGTGTCCGTGCCGCTGGTCGGCTGGAGCCATCTGGCGTCCCTCGCGGTGCTCGCCGCCCACCTGGTGATCGTCCTGACCGCCCGCCGGGACGGCGACCGGATCGCCGGCTGGGCGTACGCGGCGGCCGCCGGGCTCGGGGTCTGCTTCGTGCTGCCGATGGCGCTCTCCGGCTCCGGGCAGAGCGGGCAGATCGCCTGGAACAACCCCGGCCGCAGGGAACTCCTCGATTTCCCGACGAACCTGTTCGGCAGCTGGGAGGTCGCCGCGCCCGTCATGGCGCTCGGCCTGCTCGGGCTCTGCTTCGCCGGCCGGCGCGCCCTGCCGCTGGCCGTCTGGGTGCTCGCGCCCCCGGCGCTCACCTACGCCACCGCCGCCCAGCTGCACCTCTTCCTGCCGCGCTACCTGCTCTTCACCGCCCCCGCCTGGGTCCTCCTGGCCGCGGTGCTGATCGGCCGGCTCGGCGGCCCGGTGACGGGCCCGAAGGCACTGCGGCCCGGCGGCGGGCGGGCGGCGTGGCGGGCGCTCGCGACCCTCCTCGCGCTGGCCGCCGTGGCGGGCCTCGGGCTCCGGGCGCAGCCGGGGATCGAGGCGGCCCGCCGGCACGCCCCGAGCGAGCCGGACTTCCGGGGCGCGGCCCGCTTCATCGAGGCCCGCCAGAAGCCCGGCGACGGCATCGCCTTCAGCGGCGTCCAGACCGAACGCCGCGCGTTGGACTACGAGTTCAGGGCGAACGAGGGCCGGCCCGAGGACGTCCTGATGTACCGGACACCGCGGCAGACGGGCCGGTTCGACGCCGACGAGTGCCCGCGGCCCGCCGAGTGCCTCCTCGACACCCGCCGGCTGTGGCTGGTGGCGACGGCGCTCGACATGAACCCCTACACCGACATGCCGCCGCGGACGGCCGCCGTGATCCGGCGGGACTTCCGGGTGGTCGAGACCGAGAAGCTCGCCAACGTCCAGGTGCTGCTGTTCGAGCGGGCCGCGCCGAAGGGGCCCGGGAAGGGGGCGGCCGACCGCGAGGTGCACTCCTAGCGGCCGGCCCCGCCGCACCGCACCCGCATGACAACCGCGGGTCCGCCGACCACGCACGTCCGCACGTACCGCCGGGCGGTTCCCGCCCGTACCGTCCGTCCCGATCGCCGTCCGTCGAGGAGTGAACCGTGCCGAGCCTTCCCGAACCGCCCGCCGCCTCGGAGATACCGGGCGAGTGGGCCGCGCTGCCGCTGACCGTGGTGATGCCCACCTACAACGAGGCGGCCAACCTGCCGCGGATCGCCGAGGCCGTCATGGCGCTGCCGCTGCCCGGCCTCCACCTGAAGGTCGTCGACGACGACAGCCCCGACGGCACCGGCCGGATCGCCGACGAGCTGGCCGCCAAGTACAACGCCGGCGCGGGCGCGTCGCCCGACCGGCCGCGGATGAGCGTCCTGCACCGCGCGGGGAAGGACGGCCTGGGCCGGGCGTACGCGGCGGGGATGCTCGCCGCGCTCGACGAGGGCGCGCGCTTCGTGGTGCAGATGGACGCCGACGGCAGCCACCCGGTGCACGTCGTCCCGCAGTTGCTCGGCACCGCCCTGTCGACCCGGGCGGGCTTCGTCGTCGGTAGCCGGTACGTCGACGGCGGGACCCTCGACGAGGAGTGGGGCCGCCACCGCCAGCTGCTCTCCCGGTTCGCCAACCGGTACGCGCGGACCGTCCTGGACACGAAGATCCGCGACATCACCGCCGGGTTCAACCTGTGGACGCACCGTGCCCTGCGCGACGTCGACCTGGCCTCGCTCGACAGCGCGGGCTACAGCTTCCAGGTGGAGCTGAAGTTCCTCGCCGTCAGGCGCGGCCACAACGGCGTGGAGATCCCGATCCGCTTCGAGGAGCGCACCGAGGGCGTCTCCAAGATGAACGTGGCCACCCAGGTCGAGTCGGCGCTGGTCCCGCTGCGGCTCCGCGTGCGCAACCGGCGGGGGCGGTAGGGCGGATCGGGCCGGCCGGGGGCGCGGCGGCCCGGGTGCGGCGTCGGTGGCGTCAGCGCCCGGGCGGCGACGCCACCACGGTCAGCGGCAGCGTCTCGGCCTCCGAGAAGGCGCCGTGCGCCACGTCGGTGAACAGGCCGTTCACCGCGCCGAGCGGGCGAGGCGGGCCGGAGGCCGCGGGTGCGGGTGCGGGTGCGGGGACGGGGAGTGGGCCGGTGGGCCCGGCCCCGGTCTCCGCCCCGGCCTGCACGGCCCCAGTCCCCGCCCCGGCCCCGGCCTGCGCGGCCGCGGCGCGGAAGACCCAGGTGCGGTAGGACCAGAAACGGAACAGGGTGGCGACGCCGATCCCGGCGAACTTGGCGAGGTTGGTCAGCAGCGGCCCGTCCAGGCCGAGTCCGTGCGCGGCGGTGAACAGCACCCCGTTCTCGATGACGAGCCCGGCCGCGCTGAACACCGCGAACAGCGTCAGCTCCCGGCGGCGGCCGCCCGCGGGCCGGTCCCGGTAGGTGAAGTAGCGGAAGCCCAGGTAGTTGGTCGCGACGGCGACGGCCGTGGCCAGGACGCTCGCCCGGACCGGCGGCAGCTGGGTGGTGAGCCGCAGCAGGTTGAAGACGGCCAGGTTGACGGCGATGCCGGAGAGCCCGACGAGGCCGAACCTGGCGATCTCCGCGAAGATCCTGCGCAGCGGTGACGGCAGGGCGTGCCGGCCGCCGCTCATCGTCGTCCCACCCCTGAGATCCCCCCGCCGACTTCCCCCCGGGCACCGCCGTGGGCCCCACGCTAGTGGGGCCGCGGGGGCGCACGGGGCGGTGTTACGGGGAATTCACAGCGGCGGACGCCTGCGCCTCGCCCCGGCGCTGGATCTGCCGGAAGGCGAACTCGGCGAGGTCGTCGCCGATGCGGAAGACGTCCTTGTCGGCCTTGGTGACGGGATCGCCGTCCAGGTGCCCGCCGAGCGTGAAGTAGGCGTACCGACCGGTGGAGTTGGCGGTGTTGCGGCACACCGTCGCCCGGCAGAACGCGGCGACCCCGGACCCGGTGAGCGGCAGGACGCTGCTCCCGGCCGGTTTGGCCGCCTTGACCTTCGCGGCCTGCGCGCGGGTGTCGAAGACGGCGACCGCGACCGTCACCGCGGCCCCGTCCCTGGTGTACGTGGCGCGCAGCAGCTGCCGGCAGCCGTTCGCGTCGAGCACCCCGGCCATCGCCGGCTGCACGCCCTTCGCGCACGACCGGTCCTGGTCGAGCGGGCCCTTCCTGTAGACGATTCCGGCCATGGTCAGCGTCCGGCCGGGGAACAGGGCCTCCACGCGCAGCGGGGCGGTGTCCTTCGCGGCGCTGTCGATGAACTCCTGCGGGTCGGGCAGGACCGGCGGGGCGACGGAGGAGAAGCTCGGGGCTGCGGTCGTCGGGCCGCCGGGCGGTTCGCCGCCCGCGGGCAGCTCGGCGGCGGGCGGCCGGGCGTCGGAGGAGCCGGCGGGCCGGTCGGCGGAGACGATCGCGTAGGCCACGGCCGCGCCGATCCCGACGATCGCCAGGGCGGCCCCGCCGATCCCGAGCAGCTTCCGCCGCCGGTTGCGCGCGGCGGCGGCGTCGGCGAGCGCGGCCCAGTCGGGAGTGGCGGGAGCGTGCGTGTACGGCTCCCCGTGCCGCGGCTCGCGCCGCGCCCAGGGGTCCCAGCCGGGATCGGTCATGCCCGGCATCCTAGGGCCTGGCGCGCACCCCGGACGGAACTCGTTTGGCCGCCCCCGCGGCCGACGGTGACAATGCGCCCATGGGACATCTGGAAGCCGCACACCTCGAGTACTACCTCCCCGACGGGCGGCCACTGCTGGGCGACGTCTCGTTCCGGGTGGGGGAGGGGGCGGTCGTGGCCCTGGTCGGGCCGAACGGGGCCGGCAAGACCACCCTGCTGCGGCTGCTGCAGCGGGAGCTCCAGCCGCACGGCGGCACGGTGACGGTCACCGGCGGGCTCGGCGTGATGGGGCAGTTCGTCGGCTCGGTCCAGGACGAGCGGACCGTGCGCGACCTGCTCGTCTCCGTCGCCCAGGACCGGATCCGCGAGGCGGCCGCCGCCGTCGACCGCGCCGAGCACGCGATCCTGACCGTCGACGACGAGAAGGCGCAGATGGGTTACGCGCAGGCGCTCTCCGACTGGGCGGAGGTCGGCGGGTACGACGCCGAGACCGTCTGGGACATCTGCACCACCGCCGCGCTCGGGATGCCGTACGACCGGGCGCAGTTCCGCGAGGTGCGCACGCTCAGCGGCGGCGAGCAGAAGCGGCTGGTCCTGGAGGCGCTGCTGCGGGGGCCGGACGAGGTGCTGCTGCTCGACGAGCCGGACAACTACCTCGACGTGCCCGGCAAGCGGTGGCTGGAGGAGCGGCTGAAGGAGACCCGCAAGACGGTGCTCTTCGTCTCGCACGACCGCGAGCTGCTGTCCCGGGCCGCGGAGAAGATCGTCAGCCTGGAGCCGGGCCCGTCCGGCGCGGACGCGTGGGTGCACGGGGCCGGGTTCGCGACCTTCCACGCGGCGCGCGAGGAGCGGTTCGCCCGCTTCGAGGAGCTGATGCGGCGCTGGGAGGAGGAGCGGGCGCGGCTGAAGGCGCTGGTCCTGCGGCTGCGGCAGCAGGCGGCGAACAGCCCCGACATGGCCTCGCGGTACCGGGCGATGCGGACCCGCTTCGAGAAGTTCGAGGAGGCGGGGCCGCCGCCGGAGCCGCCGCGCAAGCAGGACATCCGGATGCGGCTGCGGGGCGGGCGGACGGGGGTGCGGGCGGTGGTCTGCGAGCAGCTGGAGCTGACCGGGCTCATGAAGCCGTTCGACCTGGAGGTCTACTACGGGGAGCGGGTCGCCGTGCTCGGGTCGAACGGGTCGGGCAAGTCGCACTTCCTGCGGCTGCTCGCGGGCGAGTCCGTCGCGCACACGGGGTCCTTCAAGCTGGGCGCGCGGGTCGTCGCCGGGCACTTCGCGCAGACGCACGCGCACCCGGAGCTGATGGGGCGCACCCTCGTCGACATCCTGTGGTCGGAGCACTCCAAGGACCGCGGGGCGGCGATGGGGGCGCTGCGGCGGTACGAGCTGGAGCGGCAGGGGGACCAGGGGTTCGAGCGGCTCTCCGGCGGGCAGCAGGCGCGGTTCCAGATCCTGCTGATGGAGTTGGCCGGGACGACCGCGCTGCTGCTGGACGAGCCGACGGACAACCTCGACCTGGAGTCGGCGGAGGCGCTGCAGGAGGGGCTCGAGCAGTACGAGGGCACCGTGCTCGCCGTCACCCACGACCGGTGGTTCGCCCGCGCCTTCGACCGGTACCTGGTCTTCGGCTCGGACGGCGTCGTCCGGGAGACGGCGGAGCCGGTCTGGGACGAGCGCAGGGTCGTGCGCGAGCGGTAGGCGGCTCCGCGGGGGCCTTGGGCGGCGGCAGCGAGGAGCTTCGCGGCTCCGCCGCGGGGGCCTTGGGCGGCGGCGACGAGAGGGTTCGCGGCTCCGCCGCGGATACCGGCCTCCGGCCGGTGGCCTCAAGCGCCGGCCGGGCTGGATTTCTTTGCCGGCCTGGGCGGGGATGCTGCCGGTGCCGGGCCGGGAAGCTGCTGGTTGTCGGCCGGCTCGGCACCGCGTTTTGACCCGTCCGGGCGGGCTTGGGTATTCTGCTGGTTCGTTATGCGTATTGGCTTGGTCGTTCTCACGCGAGGGGCCCTTACGCAGGTCCGCCGGACCGGTGGGAAGCGGTAGGTGCCCGGGTTGCGTCCCCGAGGTGCCACCAGTGCTGCCCCAGGGCTCGGCGGCCTTGTCAGGACCACTCACTGAAGAAGCGAAGAAGGCTACGAACGTGCGTACGTACAGCCCCAAGCCCGGCGACATCACTCGCCAGTGGCACGTCATCGACGCCCAGGATGTCGTCCTGGGCCGTCTGGCGACCACCGCCGCCAACCTCCTGCGCGGCAAGCACAAGCCGATCTACGCGCCGCACGTCGACGCCGGCGACTTCGTCATCATCATCAACGCGGACAAGGTCCACCTCTCGGGCAACAAGAAGACCCAGAAGCTGGCCTACCGCCACTCGGGCTTCCCGGGCGGTCTGCGTTCGGTGCGCTACGACGAGCTGCTGGCGAAGAACCCGGAGAAGGCCGTCGAGAAGGCCATCAAGGGCATGATCCCGAAGAACACCCTGGGTCGTCAGGTGCTCTCGAAGCTCAAGGTCTACTCGGGCTCCGAGCACCCGCACGCCGCTCAGCAGCCCGTGCCGTACGAGATCACCCAGGTCGCGCAGTAAGTCCGGCCACCCCCTAAGACGAACAGAAATCTGAGGAGCATCGTGGCCGAGACCACTGCCGAGACCCCCGTCGAGAACGTCGAGGGCGAAGAGAACTACGCGGAGGTCACCACCTTCGAGTCCGAGGCGCCGCTGGAGGGTGAGTACACCTCCGAGTCGAACGCGGCCCGCTTCGGCGACCCGCAGCCGGCCGCCGGCCTGGGCCGTCGCAAGAACGCGATCGCGCGCGTCCGCATCGTGCCGGGCACCGGCAAGTGGAAGGTCAACGGGCGCACGCTCGAGGACTACTTCCCGAACAAGGTGCACCAGCAGGAGGTCAACGAGCCCTTCAAGGTGCTCGAGCTGGACGGCCGCTACGACGTCATCGCCCGCATCTCCGGCGGCGGCGTCTCCGGTCAGGCCGGTGCGCTCCGTCTCGGTGTCGCCCGCGCGCTGAACGAGGCCGACGTGGACAACAACCGCCCGGCGCTGAAGAAGGCCGGCTACCTGACGCGTGACGACCGTGCGGTCGAGCGCAAGAAGGCCGGTCTCAAGAAGGCCCGCAAGGCCCCGCAGTACAGCAAGCGTTAACCAGCGCCTGCCCGCAGGACAGCTCCACGCGTACGCCCCGGCCGCACTTCGTGTGCCGCCGGGGCGTTCGTTTATCACGCAGCAGGACACACAAGGCTTCAGTTCGGCGCGGGTCAGGGACGGCCCGGTAGATCTTCGGAGGACGACAGTGGGACGACTCTTCGGCACGGACGGCGTGCGCGGGCGGGCCAACGCGGATCTGACGGCGGAGCTCGCGCTCGGCCTCTCCGTGGCGGCGGCGCACGTCCTGGGCGAGGCCGGCTCCGCGGCCGGCCCCCGGCCGGTGGCGGTCGTCGGACGCGACCCGCGGGCCTCGGGCGAGTTCCTGGAGGCCGCGGTCGTGGCGGGCCTGGCCAGCGCCGGTGTGGACGTGCTGCGGGTCGGTGTGCTGCCCACCCCGGCCGTGGCGTACCTCACGGGCTCGCTGGGCGCCGACTTCGGCGTCATGCTGTCCGCCTCGCACAACGCGATGCCCGACAACGGCATCAAGTTCTTCGCCCGCGGCGGCCACAAGCTCGCCGACGAGCTGGAGGACCGCATCGAGGCCCTCTACGAGGAGCACCGCACCGGCGAGCCCTGGGACCGGCCCACCGGCGCCGGCGTCGGCCGCGTCAAGGACTACGACCAGGGCTTCGACGCCTACGTCGCCCACCTCGTCGCCGTGCTGCCGAACCGGCTCGACGGGCTGAAGGTCGTCCTCGACGAGGCGCACGGCGCGGCCGCGCGGGTCTCGCCGGAGGCGTTCGCCCGGGCCGGCGCCGAGATCGTCACCATCGGCGCGACGCCCGACGGCCTCAACATCAACGACGGCTGCGGCTCCACCCACCTCGACCTGCTGAAGGCGGCCGTCGTCGAGCACGGCGCCGACCTCGGCATCGCGCACGACGGCGACGCCGACCGCTGCCTGGCCGTCGACGCCTCCGGCGCGGAGGTCGACGGCGACCAGATCCTCGCCGTGCTCGCCCTCGCGATGCGCGAGCAGGGCACCCTGCGCGGCGGGACCGTCGTCGGCACGGTCATGTCGAACCTCGGCTTCAAGCTCGCCATGGAGCGCGAGGGCATCGCCCTGGAGCAGACGGCCGTCGGCGACCGCTACGTGCTCGAGTCCATGAAGGAGCACGGCTACGCGCTCGGCGGCGAGCAGTCCGGGCACGTCATCGTCCTCGACCACGCCACCACCGGCGACGGCACCCTCACGGGCCTGCTGCTGGCCGCGCGCCTGTGCGCGACGGGCCGCACGCTCGCCGACCTCGCCTCCGTCATGGAGCGGCTGCCGCAGATCCTGGTCAACGTCCCGGACGTCGACAAGTCCCGCGTCGACAGCTCGCCCGAGCTGCGCTCCGCGGTCGCCGACGCGGAGCGCGAGCTGGGCGCGACCGGCCGCGTACTCCTGCGCCCCTCGGGCACGGAGCCGCTGGTCCGCGTCATGGTCGAGGCGGCCGACATCGACCAGGCCCGCTCGGTGGCGGGCCGCCTGGCGGACGTGGTGAAGTCCTCGCTCGGATAGGGCGGGTCGACGGTCACGGGCCCCGCCGGGCGGTGTTCCGGCGGGGCCCGCGGCGTTCGAGGGGGCCGCTGCGTTCCAGGGGCAGCGGCTTACTGCCCGCCCGTACGGCTCCCGTGCCCGGTGGCCCCGGATCGGCGCGGTCAGAGGGTCGAGGCGCGGCCCGGCCCCGCGCCGGTGCCGTCGCCTGCGCGGCGGCGTCCGACGCGCCACAGGAGCTTCTGCGCCAGCAGGGTGAGGACGCCCGCCACGACGATGCCGACCAGGTTGAGCAGCAGCTGCTCGGTGGAGCTCCACGCCTGCTTCTGGTCCTCGTAGAGGAACGCGACCGCCGCGTTGGCCGCGGCGGGGACGGTCGTCACCGAGATCGCCACGCCGACCAGCGCGCCCGACTTCGCCGAGGTCAGCGAGAGCATGCCCGCCGCTCCGGCCAGCACGGCCACGACGAAGGAGAACTCGTCGGGGGCGTAGATGAAGGCCGTGTTCGGGCGCTTGGCCTCCAGCTGATTCTCCGTGAAGAGGCCCATGGCGTCCATGAACCAGCTGAACCCCAGCGTGACCAGCATCGCCACCGCGAACCCCGCGAGGAGCGCGACCAGCGACCGCAGCGCGAGGCGCGGCCTGCGCTGCACGACGGCCGTGCACACCCCGGCCAGCGGCCCGAACTCGGGTCCGACCGCCATCGCGCCGACGATCAGGATCGCGTTGTCGAGCACCACACCGCACGCGGCGATCATGGTGGCGAGGGTCAGGAACGCCAGGTAGGTGATCGAGAGCGTCGACTCCTCGTGGGTCGCCTCCGTCAGCTGCTCCCAGAGCACCGCGTCCGCGCCCTCGCCGGGCGCGTCCTTCTCGGCCTGCTCGGCGCGCGACGACAGGGTCAGGTCGACGTCCTCGACGCTGATCGCCCCGCACTCGTCGATCCCCGCCCGCCGCAGCTCGGCGATCAGCCCGTCCCCCGCCTCTCGGGCCACGTCGCACAGCACGACGTCGCCCGCCGGGATCCGGGCGGCCCCGTCGAGCACGGCGAGGTGGGCGGTGCCGACGGTCTTCTCGATGAGTGCGACCACCTCGGCCGTGCGGTCGGCCGGGACGATCATCCGCAGGTGCAGCATGCGGGCAGGGTAGCCGCCGCGGCACGGGCGGGGCGCGGGCCGGGGTGGTAGTGGGGCCGGGCTAGAGCTTGCGCAGGCTGAGCCGCTTGACCTTGTGGTCGGGGCCCTTGCGGACGACGAGGTCGGCCCGTCCGCGGGTCGGGGCCACGTTCTCCACCAGGTTCACCTTGTTGATGGTCCGCCAGATCGTCCGCGCGTACGCCATCGCCTCCTCCTCGGAGACCTGCGTGTACTTGCGGAAGTACGACGACGGGTCCTGGAACGCGGTCTCGCGCAGCGCGCGGAACCGGTTGAGGTACCACTGCTCCAGGTCCTCGGCGCGCGCGTCGACGTACACCGAGAAGTCGAAGTAGTCGGCGAGACCGACCCGGGTCCGGCCGTCCTTGCCGGGCAGGGCGGGCTGCAGGACGTTGATGCCCTCGACGATCAGGATGTCCGGGCGGCGGACGGTGAGCCGCTCGCCGGGCACGATGTCGTAGATCAGGTGCGAGTAGACCGGCGCGGAGACCTCGTCCTTGCCGGCCTTGATGTCCGCGACGAACCGGGTCAGCGCGCGCCGGTCGTACGACTCGGGGAACCCCTTGCGCGCGGTGAGCCCGCGCGCCTCCAGCTCCTTCATCGGCAGCAGGAACCCGTCCGTCGTCACCCGCTCCACCCGCGGGTGCTCCGGCCAGCGCGCAAGGAGTGCCTGCAGCAGCCGGGCGACCGTCGACTTCCCCACGGCGACGCTCCCCGCCACGCCGATCACGAACGGCGTCCCGGCCTGGCTGCCGGTCTCGCCGAGGAACGTGTTCAGGCTGGCCCGCAGGCCGTCCGTCGCCTGCACGTGCAGGTTGAGGAGCCGGGACAGCGGCAGGTAGATGTCCCGCACCTCGTCCAGGTCGATGACGTCCCCGAGCCCCCGCACCCGCTCCACCTCCTCCGCGGTGAGCGGCAGCGGCGTCTTGTCCCGCAGCGCCACCCACTGCTCCCGGGTGAGGTCGACGTACGGCGTCGGCTCGGCCGGCCGGCGGGGGGAGGTGGCGGCTGCGCCACGCGTCGAGACGGCTATCACCCGCCCATTCTCCCGCGCGACGGGCGCGAGTGGCGGGTGGGGTGTGTCACCCGAGGGCGGAACGGGGGCCGCGGCGCTGCGGCCGCCCGCCGTGCGGTCCGGCCGGTCGGGCTATCGTGCGGCCCATGAGCATCATCGGCGTCGGCATCGACGTGGCCGGGATCGACCGCTTCGCCGCGGCGCTCGCGCGCACGCCCCAACTCGCCACCCGCCTCTTCGTCGACGCGGAGCTGACCCTCCCCGGCGGCGAGCGCCGCGGCCCCGCCTCCCTCGCCGCGCGCTTCGCCGCGAAGGAGGCCCTCGCCAAGGCCCTCGGCGCCCCCGCGGGCCTCCTCTGGACCGACGCGGAGGTCTACGTCGAGCCCAGCGGGCAGCCCCGTCTGAAGGTCACCGGCACCGTCGCCGCGCGTGCGTCCGCGCTCGGCGTCCAGAGCTGGCACGTCTCCCTGAGCCATGACGCGGGCGTCGCCTCGGCGGTGGTCATCGCGGAGGGCTAGTGCGGGTGGGGCCGACGCCGGGCAGGGTGCGGTCGCTGCACTGGGCACGTTGCGCTGTGCCCACCCTTCCCCGAGCTCTCGGCTTCGCTCGAGCAGGGGAGACCCCACTCACCCAGCGGCACGATGGCCCACAGCGGGTAGCGGCTGACATTGCCGCCGAGCGGCACGAATCCCAGAGCGAGCTGGGCATTCTCAGCCAAGCCGGCAAATATCTCAGCCCGTCCGGCGTTCGAGGCCGCCCGGGCGGAGCCCGGGTACTGCGCCGCTAGGCGCAAAGCCGCCCGGCGAGGGCCACGCAGCGGAGCTGCACGTCGATACTGCGGGAAGGGGCGGGTGGGGGAGAAGTCCCCGCGGAGCGGGTCCACCGGCCCGCGGCCGAACGAGTGAGGAGAACCGTATGCGTCAGGCGTACAGCGTCGAGCGGGTCCGCTCCGCCGAGCGGGAGCTGATGGCCGCGCTCCCCGACGGCGCACTGATGGCGAGGGCCGCCGCCGGCCTCGCCGCGACGTGCACCCGCCTCCTCCGCCGCACCGGCAAGCTCTACGCCACCCCCGTCACCCTCCTCGTCGGCACCGGCGACAACGGCGCCGACACCCTCCTCGCCGGCGCCCGCCTCGCCCACCGCGGCGCCGCGGTCCGCGCCGTCCTGCTGAACCCCGACCGCACCCACCCCACCGCCCTCGCGACCTTCCTCCGCAGCGGCGGCCGCCTCTCCACCGACCCGCTCGCCGACATCGCCCGCGCCGCCCTCGTCCTCGACGGCATCACCGGCATCGGCGGCAAGGGCGCCCTGCGCGACAACGCCGTCCCCCTCGCCCGCGCCGCCGCCGCCTCCGCGGCCACGACCGTCGCCGTCGACGTCCCCAGCGGCGTCGACGCCGACACCGGCGAGGTCGCCGGCGAGGCGGTCCGCGCCGACGTGACCGTCACGTTCGGCGCGTACAAGCCCGGCCTGCTCGTGGACCCCGGCCGTGGGCACGCGGGCACGGTCCACCTGGTCGACATCGGCCTCGACATCCCCGGCGCGCCCGACGCGGAGTCGCCGCAGCACGCGGACGTCGCCGCCCTCCTGCCCGGCCCGACCGCGGAGAGCGACAAGTACCGCCGCGGCGTGGTCGGCGTCGTCGCCGGCTCCCGCCGCTACCCCGGCGCCGCGGTCCTCGCCGTCGCGGGCGCACTGCACGGGGGCGCGGGCGCGGTGCGGTACGTGGGCTCGCCGGAGACCTCGGACGCGGTGCTCGCGCGGTTCCCCGAGGTCCTGGTCGGCACGGGCCGCGTCCAGTCCTGGGCGGTCGGCCCCGGCCTCGGCGACGAGCCCGACGCCCGCGCCGCCGTCGCCGACGCGCTCGCCTCCGACGTGCCCGTCCTCCTCGACGCCGACGGCCTCGGCCTCGCCGACCCCGCCGCCGTCCGCGCCCGCACCGCCCCCACCCTCCTCACCCCGCACGCCGGCGAGGCCGCCCGCCTCCTCGGCGTCGAGCGCTCCGCCGTCGAGGCGGCCCGCCTCGCCCACGCCCGCCGCCTCGCCGCGGAGTTCTCCGCGACCGTCCTCCTCAAGGGCTCCACCACGGTCATCGCCTCGTCCCCTGCCGCCCCCGGCCTCGCCGCCCCCGTCCGCGCCAACCCCACCGGCACCCCCTGGCTCGCCACCGCCGGCAGCGGCGACGTCCTCTCCGGCCTCACCGCCTCCCTCCTCGCCACCGGCCTCTCCGCCCCCGACGCCGCCGCGACCGGCGCCTACCTCCACGGCCTCGCCGGGCGCACGGCGTCGGACGGCGCCCCCGCCACCGCGATGACCGTGGCCGCCGAGCTCGCCGCCGCCTGGCGCTCGGTCACGGGCTGAGGGACCCCGGCCGGGCGGGCCCGGTCCGCCCCGTGAACGCGCCGCCGTCCCGCCCGACCCCTCTGAGACACTGTGCGCGATGAACGAGACAGCGACGCCACCGTCCCGCGCCCGTGCCGAGATCGATCTCGCCGCGGTGCGCGGCAATGTGCGCGCGCTGCGGGAGCGTGCGCCCGAGGCCGCGTTGATGGCGGTGGTGAAGGCCGACGGGTACGGGCACGGGGCGGTGCCGGTGGCGCGGGCCGCGTTGGAGGCGGGGGCGGGCTGGCTGGGGACGGCGACCCCGCAGGAGGCACTGGCGCTGCGGGCGGCCGGGCTCACCCGGGTGCCCGTGATGTGCTGGCTGTGGACGCCGGGCGGACCGTGGCGGGAGGCCGTCGAGGCGGACGTCGACGTGTCGGTGAGCGGGATGTGGGCGCTGCGGGAGGCCGTGGCCGCGGCCCGCGCGGCGGGCCGGACCGCACGGGTGCACCTGAAGGCCGACACCGGCCTGGGCCGCAACGGCAGCGCGCCCGCCGACTGGCCGGAACTCGTCGCCGCGGCCCGCGCCGCGGAGGCCGAGGGCGCGGTGAAGGTGACCGGCCTGTGGTCGCACTTCGCGTGCGCGGACGAGCCGGGCCACCCCTCGATCCAAGCCCAACTCGACCTCTTCACCGAGCTCGTGGCGTACGCGGAGGCCGCCGGCCTCGACCCGGAGGTCCGCCACCACGCCAACTCCCCGGCCACCCTGACCGTCCCCGCCTCGCACCTCGACCTGGTCCGCACCGGCATCGCGCTCTACGGCATCTCGCCCAGCCCCGAGCTCGGCTCCTCCGCCGACCTCGGTCTGCGCCCGGCGATGACCCTCACCGCCGACCTCGCCCTCGTCAAGCGCGTTCCCGCAGGCCACGGCGTCAGCTACGGCCACCACTACGTCGCGCCCGGCGACACGACGCTCGGTCTCGTCCCCGTCGGGTACGCCGATGGCATTCCCCGCCACGCATCGGGTACCGGTCCGGTACTGATCGGTAGCAAGTTGCGCACCGTGGCGGGGAGGGTGGCGATGGACCAGTTCGTGGTGGACCTCGGCGGCGACACGCCCGCCGCCGGCGACCGCGCGGTGCTCTTCGGCCCCGGCGACCGGGGCGAGCCCACCGCCGAGGACTGGGCGCGCGCGGCCGGGACCATCGCGTACGAGATCGTCACCCGCATCGGCCCGCGGGTCCCGCGGATCTATCGCAACGGGACGGCCGGAGCGGCGAACGGCAGCAGCCAGTAAGGGAGTTCGGCACGGTGAGCGAGACCAGCAAGGGGCGTGACGCCGCCGCGGCCGTGACCGCCGCCGTCGACGCCGTACCGGCCGAGGGCTCCTGGCGCAGGGCCGGCATCGCGGGGGCCGCGATCGGCGTGATCGCCGTCGGCGCGGCCGCCGGGGTCACCCTGGAGCGGCTCACCATAGGCCGCGGCATGCGCAGGAAGGCCCGCCTCGCCCTGGACTCCGCCGGCCCGTACGGCACCCTGCGCGGCACCCCCGGCACCGCGGTCTCCGACGACGGCACGAAGCTCGCGTACGAGGTCGACGACGTGGCCCCCGAGCCGGCGCCCGCCGCACGCCGCCGCCGGCGCTTCGGCCGCCGCCGGGCCGCCCCCGTCACCGTCGTGTTCAGCCACGGCTACTGCCTCACCCAGGACTCCTGGCACTTCCAGCGCGCCGCCCTGCGCGGCGTCGTCCGCACCGTCCACTGGGACCAGCGCAGCCACGGCCGCTCGGCGCGCGGCGTGGCGCAGCAGCGCGGCGAGCCGGTCACCATCGACCAGCTCGGCCGCGACCTCA
Source organism: Streptomyces sp. NPDC060194 (assembly GCF_042728285.1). NCBI lineage: Bacteria > Bacillati > Actinomycetota > Actinomycetes > Kitasatosporales > Streptomycetaceae > Streptomyces > Streptomyces sp. NPDC060194. The sequence goes on from NZ_JBHWZH010000036.1 coordinate 39,368, forward strand.
AGGCCGTCATCGACGCGGCCGCGCCCGAGGGCCCGATCGTGCTGGTCGGGCACTCGATGGGCGGCATGACGGTGATGGCGCTCGCCGCGCAGTACCCGCAGCTGATCCGCGAGCGGGTGGTGGGCGTCGCGCTCGTGGGGACCTCGGCCGGCGGGCTCGGCGAGGTCAACTTCGGGCTGCCGGTCGCGGGCGTCAACGCGGTGCGGCGGGTGCTGCCCGGTGTGCTCAAGCTGCTCGGCGACCGCGTCGACATGGTCGAGAAGGGCCGGCGGGCCACGGCCGACCTGTTCACCGGCCTCGTCGCCCGGTTCTCCTTCGGCTCCGACGACGTCGACCCCGCCGTCGCCCGGTTCGCCGAGCGGCTCATCGAGGGCACGCCGATCGACGTGGTCGCGGAGTTCTACAACGCGTTCGGCGAGCACGACAAGGCGGCCGCGCTCGACCGCTTCGCCGACCTGCCGGTCCTCGTCCTCGCCGGGGCGAAGGACCTGGTCACCCCGAGCGGCCACAGCGAGGCGATCGCAGCCCTGCTCCCCGACGCGGAGCTGGTCGTCGTCCCCGACGCGGGCCACCTGGTGATCCTGGAGCACCCGGAGACGGTCAACGCCCACCTCGCGGGCCTGCTGCGCCGCGCCGGGGTCGGCGGGGGGACGGGCCGGCCGGCGGATCCGGCCCGCCAGGACCGGCCGCAGCCGGTGGCACCCGGCCGGGCGCGGCCGCGGCGTGCGGGTCGCTCCGGTCGCGGGGGAGATCCGCCGGCCACCCCCTAGCATCGGATCCCATGGGAACACCGCAGAATCCGGCGGGCGCAGGCCCCGCCGAAGCCGTCACCGCAACCGCCTCCGCCCGGCTGACCGTCGAGTCGCCCGAGGCGATGAAGGCCTTCGGCCTCCGGCTCGCGAAGCTGCTGCGCCCCGGGGACCTGGTGCTGCTCACCGGGGAGCTGGGCGCGGGCAAGACCACGCTGACCCGCGGCCTCGGCGAGGGCCTCGGCGTCCGCGGCGCGGTCACCTCGCCCACCTTCGTCATCGCCCGCGCCCACCCGTCGCTGACCGGCGGTCCGGCGCTCGTCCACGTCGACGCGTACCGCCTGGGCGGCGGGCTCGACGAGATGGAGGACCTCGACCTCGACGTCTCGCTCCCGGAGTCCGTGATCGTCGTCGAGTGGGGCGACGGCAAGGTCGAGGGGCTGTCCGACAACCGGCTGCACGTCGTCATCGAGCGGGCGACCGGCCAGACCGACGACGACGTCCGGCAGGTCGCGCTCCACGGCGTCGGCGAGCGGTGGGCGGGGGTCGCGCTGGACGGCTGAGGGCGTGCGGGCGGGGGTCCGGTCGTATCGTCCGACGGCCGTCAACATCCCGACAGCCCGTCGGGAAGATGTTGCGCAACGGGTGTGGGCCGTGGTGACATGGGGTATTCCCCCTTTGGTTAGGTCTACCTAACCAGAGCCGGCCCCCGTCCTTCAGGAGGCGACAGTGCCGACACCGGAACGTGGGACACGCCCACCCGTGTCCATGCGCGACCTGCTGGCCTCCTGTGCGGCGGCCGCGACCGTCTCCACCCCGCCCGAGCCGTCCGCGTCCGCGGAGGACGAGGAGCGCGCCGCGCGACCGCGGGCCCTGCGCCGGGACGGGCGGGAGGGGACCGCGGGCCCCGCGGAGCCCCTGGAGCGCGGCGCGGCCTAGTGCCGGAGGCGCGTGCGGGCCGGGCGGGGGCGTGCCGCTACGGGACGACGACCACGTCGGTGCCGATGCCGGCGAAGAGCCACATCGCCTCGCCGTCGGCGCGGGACTCGCGGATGCCGCCGGTCTCGCGGTCCGGGTCCGGCGCGGGGGTCGAGCCGTCGACCGCGGCGCTGAAGCCGATCGGGGTCTCCGAGCCGCCGCCGAAGCGGACCACGTGCTCGATGCGGGCCCCGTCCGAGCCGGTCGTCGACTTCGAGCGGGAGGACACCGGGGTGGTGCCGAGCGCCGGGTCGACGGTGCCGGGCGTGACCTCGAAGGTGCGCGAGACGTCCCCGGTCTCGGTGACGAGCCAGACCCGGTCCTGCCCGAGCGAGTAGACGACCCGCTGCCCGGTGCCGGAGTCGGCGGGCAGCGCCTTCGGGTCGGTCTTCTTCCCGGGGGCCTTCGGGGCGGTGGACTCCTTCGAGGAGCCGCCCTGCTCCTTGCCCAGGTCGGCCGGCACGTTCGCCGAGGCCTGCCAGCCGAGGAATCCGACGACCGCGAGGGCCGCGGCGGTCAGCCCGGCCACGATTCCCGAGCTGCGACTTGCCACCCTGGCTCCCCATTCCGCCTGCGAAGCACCTGCTCCGGCGCCGCTTCCGCTTTCGCGGCTGACGTTAGCAGCACCGCCCCCGCCCGCCACCGGGGCAGGCCGGACGGCTCGACGGCGACCCCGGCGGCCCCTCCGCCCTGCCCCCCGAGGCCTCCTGGACGGTGCCCTTGCCGTTCCGTTCCGCGTCGCGTGCCGGGAGCGCCTACTCTGTTGACGTGCTTCTGCTCGCTCTGGATACCGCCACGCCCGCCGTCACCGCCGCGCTCCACGACGGCGAGCGCGTCGTCGCCGAGACGTCCCAGGTCGACGCCCGCCGGCACGGCGAACTGCTCCTCCCGGCCGTCGACCGGGTCCTCGCCGACGCCGGCCTGAAGCTGGAGGCCGTCACCGGCGTCGTCGTCGGCACCGGCCCCGGCCCGTACACCGGCCTGCGGGTCGGGCTCGTGACCGCCGCGTCCTTCGGCTCCGTGCTCGGCGTGCCCGTGCACGGCGTGTGCACGCTCGACGGGCTCGCCTACGCCGCCGAGGTGGAGGGACCGTTCGTCGTCGCGACGGACGCCCGCCGCAAGGAGGTCTACTGGGCGCGGTACGAGGACCGGCGCACCAGAACGGGCGAGCCGGCCGTCGACCGGCCCGCGGAGATCGCCGAGCGGGTCGCCGGGCTGCCCGCCGTCGGCGCGGGCGCGCTGCTCTACCCCGACACCTTCCCCGACGCCCGCGCCCCCGAGCACGTCTCCGCCGCCGCGCTCGCGGCGCTGGCGGCCGAGCGGCTCGCGGCCGGCGAGGCCTTCCCCGACCCGCGCCCGCTGTACCTGCGCCGCCCCGACGCGCAGGTGCCGAAGAACTACAAGGTGGTCACCCCGAAGTGACCCCGCCGAACGCCACGACCCTGCGCGAGATGCGCTGGTGGGACATCCGCGCCGTGCTCGCCCTGGAGAAGGAGCTGTTCCCGCAGGACGCCTGGTCCAAGGGGATGTTCTGGTCCGAGCTGACCCACTCCCGGGGGCAGGGCGCCACCCGCAGGTACGTGGTCGCCGAGGACGCCGGGGGCCGCCTCGTCGGCTACGCGGGCCTCGCCGCGGCGGGCGACCAGGGGGACGTGCAGACGATCGCCGTCGCCGAGGACCACTGGGGCAGCGGCGTCGGCGCCCGGCTCCTCACCGACCTCCTCGAACACGCCTCCGCGTTCGACTGCGCCGAGGTGCTCCTGGAGGTGCGCGTCGACAACGTCCGCGCGCAGAAGCTCTACCACCGCTTCGGATTCGAGCCGATCGGCTTCCGGCGCGGCTACTACCAGCCCGGCAACGTCGACGCGCTCGTCATGCGGCTCGGGAAGCTCTGAAGGGAACGAAAGACAGGCCATGGCTGACGAACCGCTCGTCCTCGGCATCGAGACCTCCTGCGACGAGACCGGCGTCGGCGTCGTCCGCGGCACGACCCTGCTCGCCGACGCGGTCGCCTCCAGCGTCGACGCGCACGCCCGCTTCGGCGGCGTCGTGCCCGAGATCGCCTCGCGCGCGCACCTGGAGGCGATGGTCCCCACCGTCGAGCGCGCGCTGAAGCAGGCGGGCGTCGCCGCGTCCGACCTCGACGGCATCGCCGTGACGGCCGGCCCCGGCCTCGCCGGCGCGCTGCTCGTCGGCGTCTCGGCGGCGAAGGCGTACGCCTACGCGCTCGGCAAGCCGCTGTACGGGGTCAACCACCTCGCCTCGCACATCTGCGTCGACCAGCTGGAGCACGGGCCGCTGCCCGAGCCGACGATGGCGCTGCTCGTCTCCGGCGGGCACTCCTCGCTGCTGCTCGCCCCGGACATCACCACCGACGTCCGCCCGCTCGGCGCGACGATCGACGACGCGGCCGGCGAGGCGTTCGACAAGATCGCCCGGATCCTGAACCTGGGATTCCCCGGCGGCCCGGTCATCGACCGCTACGCGCGCGAGGGCGACCCGGACGCGATCGCCTTCCCGCGCGGGCTCACCGGCTCGAAGGACCCGGCGTACGACTTCTCGTTCTCCGGGCTGAAGACGTCCGTCGCCCGCTGGATCGAGGCGAGGCGGAACGCGGGGGAGGAGGTGCCGGTGCGGGACGTGGCGGCGTCCTTCCAGGAGGCGGTCGTGGACGTGCTGACCCGCAAGGCGGTGCGCGCGTGCAAGGACGAGGGCGTCGACCACCTGATGATCGGCGGCGGGGTCGCGGCGAACACGCGGCTGCGGGCGCTGGCGGCGGAGCGGTGCGAGAAGGCGGGCATCCGGCTGCGGGTGCCGCGGCCGGGGCTCTGCACCGACAACGGGGCGATGGTCGCCGCGCTCGGCGCGGAGATGGTCGCGCGGAACCGGCCGGCCTCCGCGTGGGACCTGTCGGCGGACTCCTCGCTGCCGGTGACGGACCCGCACGTGCCGGGCCGTGCGCACGGGGGCCACTCCCACGACCACGTGCACGAGACCGCGAAGGACAACCTCTACTCATGACGGTCGCCCTGATGTGGGAGGCGAAGGCCGCGCCCGGCCGGGGCGCGGAACTCCTCGCCTGGGCCCGCGCGTGCGTCCTCGCCCCCGCGCCGGTCCGCCGCGAGACCTACACCGCCCCTGCGGACCGCGTCCTCGTCATCACCCACTGGGACGCGGCGTTCGACGCACCGCTGCCCGAACTCCCGCCCCCACCCGACGAGTTGACGGCCCGCCCGCCGCACCGGTGGCGCTTCGAGGCGGCCGCGGAGGACTGAACGGGGCGGGGGCGGTCATCCGATGTGCATGGAGACTTCGGACGCTCAACTCGTGCCCGTGGCCGGAAAGTTGATGGAGTTCACCGGCGTGGTCTGGCAGGACCTGCTGCTCAACGCCCTGACCGCCGCGGCCGCGTACGGCGTCATCGTCTGGTTCATCTGGTGGCGCCGGGAGTGGAAGTACGGCAACGAGGGCGCCGTCAAGCGCTACAAGGGCGACGAGCAACGCAACGACGGTCTGCGGGCCCGGTCGCGCTGGATCATGGCGGCCGTCTCCATCCCGGCCGCCCTGATCCTGGCCGGGTACGGCCTGGTGCTCTGGCTCGGCACCTCGGGCAAGGCCTCCGGCGGCGGGCTGCTCGCGCTCGTCCTGGCCGGCGTCCTCCTCCTCGCCTGGCCGGTCCTGCTGCGCTTCGCCCGCCCCGGCATCCCCCGCCCCGCCCGCGCCCCCCACGACGGCGGCCGCGTCGCCCGCGAGAAGGTCAAGGCGCGCGAACGCGAGGAGAAGCTCCGCGAGGAGGGCCGCAAGGCCGTGGCCAGCCTCCGCCCGCTCCCGGGCACCCCCGGCCGACCGCGCGAGCGCTGAGCGCGCGGGGCCGTACCGGGCGAGGCCCCGCCTCCGGCTCGGCGGCGCCGCCTCACCAGCTCGGGCCCGCCCCTGTGGTCCCGCGTCGCCTCTGCCGCCCGCTCGCCGGTGTGCGCGGCCGGACCGGGCGTCGTTCCGGACCCGCCGTCGCCGCGCTCCGGCCGCGGAGGTCCTCGCCGCGCTGACGGGGCCGGTCCGGTCAGCCCTTCGCCGGGTGGCCGATCAGCATGGTCGGGGCGCCCGCGACGCGGGTCAGGAAGACCGTCGCCGCGTTCGGGCCCGAGAGCTTCATCTTGCGGCGCAGTTCCTCGGGCTCGACGGCCGAGCCGCGCTTCTTGACGGTCAGGACGCCGACCTCGCGTGCGCGGAGGAGCGCTTTGAGCTTCTTGACGCCGAAGGGGAGGACGTCGGTGATCTCGTACGCGGTGGCGTACGGCGTCTCGCGCAGTTCGTCCGCGGTGACGTACGCGATCGTCTCGTCGATGAGCCCGCCGGCTAGGTCGTCGGCGACCTCGGCGACGAGGTGCGCGCGGATGACGGCGCCGTCCGGCTCGTAGAGGTAGCGGCCGACGGACCGCACCGGCGGGTCGGGCAGGCCGCGACCGGTCAGGGTCGCGGCCGACGGCAGCAGGGTCGCGCGGACGCGGCCCGGCTCGCCGCCCCGCCACAGGACCGCCTCCTTGACGTCGCCGCCGTCGGAGATCCACTCCGCCTCGAAGCCGTCGGGGACGGCGTCGTGCGGGATGCCGGGCGCGACCTTCAGCGCGGCGAAGGGTGCGCGGCGGGCGGCCGCGGTCGCCCAGGACAGCGGGGGCGAGTACGCCTCGGGGTCGAAGATCCGGCCGCGCCCGCCGCGCCGCGCGGGGTCGACGAAGACGGCGTCGTAGGGCGCGGTGTCGACCTCGGTGACGTCGGCGCAGCGGACCTCGATCAGGTCCGCGAGGCCGAGCGCGTCCGCGTTGGCGCGCAGCACCTCCGCGGTGAGCGGGTCGCGGTCGACGGCGAGCACCGCGATGCCGGCCCGGGCGAGCGGGATCGCGTCCCCGCCGATCCCGCAGCACAGGTCGGCGACGCTCCGCACCCCCCGCGCGGCGAACCGCGCGGCCCGGTGCTCGGCGACCGCCGCACGGGTCGACTGCTCGACCCCGTTCGGCGTGAAGAACATCCGGTACGCGTCCTCCGCCCCGAACTTCGCCACCGCCCGCTGCCGCAGCCGCGCCTGCCCCAGCGCCGCGGACACCAGCTCCGCGGGGTGCTCCCGCCGCAGCCGCGTCGCCGTCGCCAGCTCCCGCGCCGGATCGTGGTCCCGCAGCCCGTCGAGCAGCGCGAGACCCGCGGGCGAGCGGAGGGCGGCGAAGGCGTCGAGATCGTTCACCGGGCCATTGTCGGCCTTGGTCAGTAGAGCGTGTCCAGCGCGATGGTCATCGGGAACGGTGCCGCGATGTCCAGCGTGCCGCGGTGGATGCCGGTGGCGACATAGGCGCCGGTGGTGTCGTCGAGCTCGTAGGTGTGCACCACCGGCTTGTCCTTCTCGTTCTCGATCCGCCAGAAGTGCCGGATGCCGGCCTGGGCGTACTTGAACGGCTTGGTCTGCCGGTCGCGTTCCTCGGACTCGGCGGAGACGATCTCGACCGCGAGCACGACCTCGGAGGGCAGGTACTGCGTTCGTGAGCCCTGACGGGGGGCATTCACGATCAGCACGTCCGGTTCGGGGCCCTGCCGTTTCGCCAGCCGCACGGTCATCTCAGTGACGACGCGCAGTGGGGGTTCGTCTGCCGGAACGACATCCTCTATGGCGTTGGCCAGCCGCCGCATTACCACGCTGTGAAAGTCGGTCTGCGGCGACATCATGATGAGCGCTCCGTCGATGAGCTCGAACGCCGGGGCGTCGGCCGGAAGCCGGGACAGGTCGTCCACCGTCCAGCCGCCGGGCGGAGGGTAGAACCAGTCGGGGATCGGTTCTGCGGTCATGCCGCTCAGGGTAGTCCCGAGCCACCCACGCGGGTACGCGATTGGCACTCCGCTTGACCGAGTGCTAATCGCGGTCATAGTCTCGGGCCTGGCACTCACCGCAGGAGAGTGCCAACCAGCGACCGGACGGTTCGGCCCCCGCGACGGCGGACCCACCTGGTCGCCACCCCATGACGTAAAACCCCGTAGATCTCCGAAGGGGGAGACCGGATCGTGACCGCAAGCTCCAAGGTTGCCATCAAGCCGCTCGAGGACCGCATCGTGGTCCAGCCGCTCGACGCCGAGCAGACCACCGCCTCTGGCCTGGTCATCCCGGACACCGCCAAGGAGAAGCCCCAGGAGGGCGTCGTCCTGGCCGTGGGCCCGGGCCGCTTCGAGAACGGCGAGCGCCTCCCGCTCGACGTGAACGTCGGCGATGTCGTGCTCTACAGCAAGTACGGCGGCACCGAGGTGAAGTACAGCGGCGAGGAGTACCTCGTCCTCTCGGCCCGCGACGTGCTCGCGATCGTCGAGAAGTAATTCTCCTCGCACTTTCTGCATGTGATCCGCGCTCCTGGCCCCTGCTACTCATCGAAGCCGGGCGGCAGGGGCGCGGTTCGTCTTTCCCCCGAGAGGACTGACTGAAGCTCCATGGCGAAGATCCTGAAGTTCGACGAGGACGCCCGTCGCGCCCTTGAGCGCGGCGTCAACAAGCTTGCCGACACGGTCAAGGTGACGATCGGCCCCAAGGGCCGCAACGTCGTCATCGACAAGAAGTTCGGCGCGCCCACCATCACCAACGACGGTGTGACGATCGCCCGCGAGGTCGAGCTCGACGACCCGTACGAGAACCTCGGCGCTCAGCTGGTGAAGGAGGTGGCGACCAAGACCAACGACATCGCGGGCGACGGTACGACCACCGCCACCGTGCTCGCCCAGGCGCTGGTCCGCGAGGGTCTGCGCAACGTCGCCGCGGGCGCCTCCCCGGCCTCCCTGAAGAAGGGCATCGACGCCGCGGTCCGCGCCGTCTCCGAGGAACTCCTCAAGACCGCGCGCCCGATCGACGACAAGTCGGACATCGCCGCCGTCGCCGCGCTCTCCGCGCAGGACCCGCAGGTCGGCGAGCTGATCGCCGAGGCGATGGACAAGGTCGGCAAGGACGGTGTCATCACCGTCGAGGAGTCGAACACCTTCGGTCTCGACCTGGACTTCACCGAGGGCATGGCCTTCGACAAGGGCTACCTCTCGCCCTACATGGTCTCCGACCAGGAGCGTATGGAGGCCGTCCTCGACGACCCGTACATCCTGATCCACCAGGGCAAGATCGCCTCGATCCAGGACCTGCTCCCGCTGCTCGAGAAGGTCATCCAGGCCGGCGCGTCGAAGCCGCTGCTGATCATCGCCGAGGACGTCGAGGGCGAGGCGCTCTCCACCCTCGTCGTGAACAAGATCCGCGGCACGTTCAACGCCGTGGCCGTCAAGGCCCCCGGCTTCGGCGACCGCCGCAAGGCCATGCTCGGCGACATCGCCACCCTCACCGGTGCGACCGTCATCGCCGAGGAGGTCGGCCTCAAGCTCGACCAGGCCGGTCTGGACGTGCTCGGCACGGCCCGCCGCGTGACCGTCACCAAGGACGACACCACCATCGTCGACGGCGGCGGCGACGCCTCCGAGGTCACCGGCCGCGTCAACCAGATCAAGGCCGAGATCGAGTCCACGGACTCCGACTGGGACCGCGAGAAGCTCCAGGAGCGCCTGGCCAAGCTCGCCGGCGGCGTGTGCGTCATCCGCGTCGGCGCGGCGACCGAGGTCGAGCTCAAGGAGAAGAAGCACCGTCTGGAGGACGCCATCTCCGCGACCCGCGCCGCGGTCGAGGAGGGCATCGTCTCCGGTGGCGGCTCCGCGCTCGTCCACGCCGCGAAGGTCCTCGAGGGCAGCCTCGACAAGACCGGCGACGAGGCCACGGGTGTCGCGGTCGTCCGCCGCGCCGCGGTCGAGCCGCTGCGCTGGATCGCCGAGAACGCGGGCCTCGAGGGCTACGTCATCACCTCGAAGGTCGCCGAGCTGGAGGCCGGGCAGGGCTTCAACGCGGCCACCGGCGAGTACGGCGACCTGGTGAAGGCCGGCGTCATCGACCCGGTCAAGGTCACCCGCTCCGCGCTGGAGAACGCCGCGTCCATCGCCTCGCTGCTCCTGACGACCGAGACCCTCGTCGTCGAGAAGCCCGCCGAGGAGGAGGCCGACGCCGGCCACGGCCACGGTCACGGCCACTCCCACTGAGTCCCGGCGCCGACGCGCCGCACCGCTCCTTCCGGAGGCCCGGCCCCGTCTCGCAC